>PWGV01000059.1 GCA_003554585.1 Halobacteroidaceae bacterium
AGGCTCTGATCAATACCCGGCCGGTGGTGGCAGCCATCCAGGAGTTTTTTGGCAGCAGTCAGCTTTCTCAGTTCATGGATCAGACCAATCCTCTTTCCGAACTGACTCACAAGAGAAGGATAAGTGCCCTGGGCCCCGGAGGCTTGAGCCGGGAGCGAGCCGGTTTTGACGTTCGAGATGTTCACCATTCCCATTACGGCCGGATCTGTCCCATTGAGACCCCCGAGGGACCCAACATCGGATTGATCGGTTCTCTGGGCACCTATGCCCGGACCAACAAATTTGGCTTTCTGGAAACTCCTTACCGGGTGGTGGAGGATGGCCAGGTTCAGGATGAAGTTCGCTATCTCACTGCCGATCAGGAGGACCGGGCAACCATTGCCCAGGCCAATGCCAAAATAGATGAAGAGAGCTGTTTTGTTGAAGATACCGTGGTTGCCCGGGAGAGACAGGGAGATATTCTGGAAGTTACTCCTGATGAGGTTGATTATATGGATGTTTCACCCAAACAGCTGGTAGGGGTTTCCGCTTCGCTGATACCCTTCCTGGAAAATGATGATGCCAACCGGGCTCTTATGGGCGCCAACATGCAGCGCCAGGCAGTTCCGCTGATGAAGACCGATGCTCCTATTGTGGCTACAGGAGTGGAGCACAAGGCAGCCAAGGACTGCGGAGCTGTGGTGCTGGCCAAGGCCAGCGGTAAGGTCTCTCGGGTAACTGGTGAAAAGATAATTGTTAAGACCGATGAGGGAGAAATTCACACCTATAAATTGATGAAATTCAAGCGTTCCAATCAGGGCAGCTGCATGAACCATAAGCCAATTGTGGAACGGGGCCAGCGAGTGGAAAAGGGCCAGATCATTGCTGACGGGCCGGCCACCAAGCAGGGCGAACTGGCTCTGGGACGAAATTCCTTGATTGCCTTTATGCCCTGGGAAGGATATAACTACGAGGATGCTATTTTGATTAGCGAAAAGCTGGTCAAGGAGGACGCCTTTACTTCTGTGCATATAGAAGAACACGAGGCTGAAGCCCGGGATACCAAACTTGGTCCCGAGGAGATAACCAGAGATATACCCAATATCAGTGAAACTGCCCTGAAAGACCTTGATGAGCGGGGTATTATCAGAGTAGGCGCCGAGGTTGAAGAGGGAGATATTCTGGTTGGCAAGGTAACCCCCAAAGGGGAAACCGAGCTCTCGGCAGAGGAAAGGCTGCTCAGGGCTATCTTTGGTGAGAAGGCCAGGGAGGTTCGCGATACCTCTCTTAAGGTGCCTCACGGCGAGAAGGGAATTGTGGTCGATGTTAAGGTTTTCTCCCGGGAGCAGGATGATGAATTAAAGCCCGGAGTAAACAAACTGGTCCGGGTTTATATAGCTACCAAGCGCAAGATAGATGTTGGTGATAAAATGGCCGGTCGTCACGGTAACAAGGGTGTTATTTCCCGGATTCTCCCCGAGGAGGATATGCCCTTTCTCCCCAGTGGAGAGCCGGTGGAAATTGTACTCAATCCCCTTGGAGTACCTTCCCGGATGAACATCGGTCAGGTGCTGGAGACCCATCTGGGCATGGCGGCCCGGGAACTGGGTCTTTACATTGAAAGTCCGGTTTTTGATGGGGCCAGCGAGGGTGAGGTTGAGGAGATGCTGGAGAAAGCAGGTTTTGCCAGCGATGGCAAGACAGAGCTTTATGATGGCAGAACAGGTAAGCCTTTTGATAGCCGAATTACGGTGGGTTACATGTATATTCTGAAACTCCACCACCTGGTAGACGATAAGATTCATGCCCGTTCCACCGGGCCCTATTCCCTGGTTACCCAGCAGCCGCTGGGCGGAAAGGCTCAGTTTGGCGGTCAGCGCTTTGGGGAGATGGAGGTCTGGGCTCTGGAAGCTTACGGAGCGGCCTACACCCTCCAGGAGATGCTGACGGTTAAATCCGATGATGTGGTGGGCCGGGTTAAGACCTATGAATCGATTGTCAAGGGTGATAATATTCCCGAGCCGGGAATTCCCGAGTCCTTTAAGGTTTTAATTAAAGAAATGCAGAGTCTGGGTCTGGACGCCAGAATCTTTACCGAAAATGAAGAGGAACTGCAGATTGCCGAGGATGACTCCTTAAGCGAAACCAGCAAACATCTGGGTCTGGACACCGGGCTGGAGAACAGACAGACTCCGGCAGCCAGCAGTTAGGCTGCTCTTAAGGAGATAGCAGTTAATAGAAGATAGCTGATAATAATAGGGCTGATAAGGAGATAGCAGTTAAGATATTATTAGAATCCAAAGATTTATTTAACTGCTGGGGACCATCTTACTGCTTCAGGTCAGCTTGTACAAAACAATAAAGCTATTGGGATGAAGCAGATCAGTTGCAACTGCTGCTGCTGGCTTGTGCTGCTGATATTATAAAGCTATTACCTGTATTACCTGTTTTTATTAAAGGTATGATTAGATATGATTTTTTAAAGATATGATTATCAGGTTAACTATCAGGATATCAAGGAAAATATCTGTTATAAGAAAGGGGAGAGACCCTTGTTGAATGTAAATAATTTCGATTCCATGAGAATCGGGATTGCTGCACCGGAGAAGATCAGAGACTGGTCTCGAGGAGAAGTGACCAA
>PWGV01000203.1 GCA_003554585.1 Halobacteroidaceae bacterium
AAAAAAGGAACCGGACTTGGGCTGGCCATGGCCCGGCAAATTATTGAAAATCATAATGGAAAGATCTGGGCTGCTCCTTCTGATTTCCGAAAGGGAGCCATCATAAAAATTTGGCTGCCCCTGCCCCCTTCCTCATAACCTTTTCCTCAATTATTAAAGGATTTAAAAACCCCGGGGGGGAATTATTAGTTACATCAGGTAATCAGGGGGTAGTTCACCCATGTACCGGTTCATCTATTTTTTAATCTTTGCAGCTTTTCTGGATACCCATGCCCAGATGCCTGTTTTAAGTCCCTGGGCTGCCTCCCTGGGAGCTTCCCCTTTTATGGTGGGGCTTATTATTGGCTCTTATTCCCTTTTCAACATTACCGGGAATCTATGGGCGGGCCTGATTATTGATCGCAAGGGGTTTCAAAAACCTCTGGCCCTGAGTCTCCTGGGCATCACCCTTATTATCTTTTTTTATTCCCTTCTTTCCACCCCCGGCCAGATATTCATCCTGCGCTCTCTCCATGGAATTCTGGGAGGCTTGCTCATACCCTCCACCCTCTGCGCCCTAAATTCCACCGGCCAGTCCAACCGAAGTTTTTCTATGTTCGGAATCTGCATTGGACTGGCCGCTCTGGCCGGCCCCCTCCTAACCGGGGGGCTGGCTGGACTGTTCAATTATCAAGTTGCTTATCTGGGCCTGGGCCTGGCCCTGCTGCCCGGGACAATTTTAAGCTTAAAAACCCAAAAACTGCCCCCGGTATGCAATAGTTCTCCCTTCCTATCTCCCCGGGAAAAATTTAAAATACTGGCTGGAAACCCCTTTTTAATAGCCAGTTTTTATTTCGCCCTGGGCCTTATGGGGGGAACCGGAACCATGATGCTTTTCCTGCCCCTGCACCTGGAAAGCCTTGGTTTTTCCCCGGCAATTACCGGCCTCTTTTTTTCCCTTTTTGCCCTGGGGGCTATCCTGACCCTTATTTTCTGGCCCATTCTCAGCTCGGGAAAATCTCGAGAAATAATCCTTATTTATTGCGGACTTTTTATCGCCTTTTTTTCCCTGCTTTTATTCCCTTTTCTACCCGTCTTCCCCTTAATCCTGACAGTTATCACCTATGGAGTTGGCTTTGGCCTGGTGTTTCCCGGCCTGATTAAAATAATCTCTTCCAGCCCGGATTATCAAAAAGGGATTACCACCGGGGTTTTCTTTGCCTTCTATTCAGCAGGAGTAGCAGGGATCCCCCCTCTGGCCGCCCTGATCTGGGATTACTGGAACCTGTTACCTTCTTTCACTGCCTTCTTTTTGGGGATGGCCGCCTTCAGTAAAGGTTATTTAACCTTAAAAAATGCAAAAATCTCCGATCCGCAAACTGCGGTTAAATCCTCATCAGGGACTGCACCCCGCCAGCACCCCTACCAGCAAAAGGACCAGCATCAGTAAAATTAACAGCCGATCTTTCATCTGCCCACCTCCTTCCTTTTGGTTTTTTCCCCATTGAGTCTGCACCTGCCTTTTTCTCCAGAGAAAAAACACCCTGAAAATTAGCTCAAATTAACCTGAACTGCAATAAAGACGACCACTTCTATAAGATGGTGCTGCACTGGCAGGGTCTTCACATCATGTAATAGGAATAATAGCAGGAAACCACTTCCGCTTACGGCGCGGATGAGTGGGTCACAACAAACATCCACACTCTTTCTATTGAAATAAATGAATTACTATAGCATAATATCTAAATAGGACAACGGTAATATGACAGGATCGACATGGAAATTTTTTTGAAAGTAATCCCAAAAAAGCGGGAAATTTCATTAAAAAGGCATCACTAAATAAACACTACCAATCAAATAAATAGTTCTCTCCCTGAAACCAGGAAACAGAAACTTCGTTTTAACGAACGCCCGGGGCAGCTTCTGCCCGGATTTAAGCCTGTGGAGAACAAATAAGGTCTGCTTAAAAAAGTTGAAAACCATTCACTGCCTCAGGTTGAGTTAGTTCCCTCCCATACAAAAGTTTTTTTGAACTCCACCCTGAACATATTTCCCGTTTTTTTCTACCCTGATTGGGATCAGTATTATTTTGCCCGAGCTAAAATCATTGATCAGGAGAACTGCAGGAAAAAAATATGCTGATTCCATAAAAACCATGTCCTTTTTCCGTCATTATCAAAAAAAGTACCGGGAACTCCATCAACACCATGAAAAAAACTCAGAGAAATCGAAAGCTCGATCATGGTGATCAGAATTTATGTTTTCGGTTCGTTTCACAGCCCCGGGACTAATGGGGACAAAAAATCAAAAAAGGGAGTGAGGAAAATGAAAAAAGCAAGAGATATAATGACCAGGGATATCATTACTATCAGTCCGGAAACCACTGTAGAGGAAGCAGCCCGAATACTCACGGAGAATAAAATAAGCGGGCTTCCGGTAGTTAAAGATGAGAAACTGCTGGGCATTATAAGTGAAAAGGACCTGATAATGAAAGATAAAAAGCTTTCTTTCCCCGATTACATCAATATTCTGGGAGGAATTATTTACCTGGGAAATATCAAAAAATTTGAGGAGGAATTTAAAAAATACCTTTCAGTTACTGTTGAAGGCCTGATGAGTACCAAGCT
>PWGV01000157.1 GCA_003554585.1 Halobacteroidaceae bacterium
AAAAAACCTCCACATGATTTCCTTCTGGGTCTGCAAACTCCAGGACCAGGTTATCTAAAATCTCTGTCAGTGGAAAAACAATTTTACAACCTCTCCTGACCAGTTCGTCCTTTGTTTTTTTTACATCTTCCACTTCAAAACTCAGCAAACAGTTATCTCCGTACCTGACATTTTCATTTTCCTTAGCATGATCGAATAAAAAAAGCCTAAACCCATCAATATCATACATATTAAGGCTTCTACCCTTTTTAATTGCTTTTCTTTTCAAAAACCAATCGAAAAATTCTAAAGCCCTTTCCATGTTCTCAACACTGAGGTAAGCAGATTCAAGTTTTGGTTTCACAAAAATCCCCCCGCCAAATCAACTTAATAACTTATCTTGAAATAATCCAATTGCTATAAACAGCCTAATTCACCAACTCTTTCAAGGTATTTACCCATATCAAATTTTCTTTCCAATCCCTTAGCGTTCATGTAGCGGACCTTGCCAAAAATATCTCTCTCTGTCCAGGCCCGGTCGTGTTTCCCAAAACACCAGCTTACACCGGCAAAGGAATTGGGATCCCGGCCGTCAAGACTGTATTTGTTGTTAAGATATAAACAGGTGGAAAAAGCTTCCTCTGGTGTTTTCGACCATTCCAGAATTTTCTTGCCCCAGTACATGCGCATATATCCATGCATTTTGCCGCCCAAAACCATTTCCTGCTGGGCTGCATTCCAGTAATCATCATGGGTTGAGGCCTGTTCCAACTCTCGGGGGGAGTATATGTAATCCCTTTTGTCCTTTTCATGAGTCCGGAGGGTATTCCAGGCCCATTCCGGCAGCATCTTCTCCAGGGGACCCATGTAATAGGGGTTAAAGTTAACGAAGTTAAAACTCAATTCTCTCCTGACCAGGAGCTGTTCAAGGAATGCTTCTTCCCCGGGACTCTCTCTTGCCCTGGTTTTTAAGGCAATATATAAAGGAGATATATGGCCAAAATGCAGATAGGCGCTCAGGCCCGACTGACAATCAAAAGCAGGGTCTCCCCCTTTTTCCGGGTAAATATCCAGGGAGTTATCCAGGAAATTTCCCAGGCATTGCAAGGCTTCTTTATTCCCACCCTTAATGCCCTCAACCCGGGCTGGTTTTGCAGAAATTTTTAGCTCCTCGATTATTTTATCCTTATCGGACAGGCCCAGGGAAGGCCAATCAAAATTATTTAAGCTCTTCTTTTTCAGGTCATTTTCTCTAACCTCAACCAGATAGTTAGAAAGATGAGGTTTCATTTTTTTCCGAAAAGTAAAAGCTGCATACTCTTCCTTATCTGAAACTAAATCTACCGGCAGAACCGTATTGGTCTCAACTTCGATCAAAGGACAATTAAGGGATTTAGCTGCCTTTTTCCTCCAGGTTTTTTCTACGGATAAATATCCTCCGTCGGTAATTACCAGCCGGGCTTTTTTTCCCAGCTTTTCAACACCCTTAAAAGGCTCACCCTGCCAGAGAACAAACTCAATTCCTCTGTCCTCAAGATCCGCTTCCACCTGAACCAGGCCTTCAAGGAGGAAATAATAGTGGCGGGCGTTGCCCTCGGGAAAATTGGGGGTCAGGCCAAAAAAGACAATCAGGGGTAGATTCTTTTCATTAGCCTGGTCAATAGCAAATTCAAGGGCATGGTTGTAATGAACCCTTTGAGCTGCCTGCATCCAGTAAAGGACATAATCCCCATTTTGATGGTGCTTATTATTTAACTCTTTAACCCTGCCGGAAATAATTTTAACCATCTCCCATCTTCTTTGGGACCTGGGTAAAAACTCTAACCCCTTGGTTTTAATTTCTCTCTTAAACCTTTTTGTCCTTCAGTATAGAAAAGTTGACTTCATTGCAATAGATGGGTAAAATAAATTGTAGAGCAGGGAAGGGGAGAATTAAAAATGGGAAAAAAAGAATCGGTCTGGGATTACCCCCGACCTCCCCGTTTAGAAGATTTTAACGGAGAATTAAAAGTTGTTTTTTCCGGAATAACAATTGCCCATTCCCAAAATGGTTACCGGGTCCTGGAAACTAGCCACCCACCAGTTTATTATATCCCCAAAGAGGATGTGAAAACTGAATTTCTGAAGGAAAATAACAGGACAAGTTTGTGTGAATTCAAGGGAATAGCCACCTACTGGGATCTTAAAGTGGGTGAGAGGTTGATCTCCAATGCGGCCTGGAGTTATGAGAAACCCACCTCGGAATTTCTTCCCATCGCGGGTTACCTGGCCTTTTATGCAGAAAAAGTGGACGCCTGTTATGTAGATGGAGAAAAGGTAGCACCCCAGGAAGGCAATTTTTATGGCGGTTGGATTACCAGACATATCAGGGGCCCCTTTAAAGGTGCCCCTGGAACAAAAAACTGGTAAAACCAATTTGTTGTTAATATCAGTAAAATCCCCGGCTGCAAGGACCGGGGATTTTCTTTTTCTCTTTATTTTTTTGGTTCTCCTCCAAATGAGTACAGTTGACATTCAATAATTTTTCTTAAGGTTTATTGCCTGAAAAATTTTGATTTTAAAATACTCCTCATCATGGAACCCTCTGGCCTTTCTTTTTACTACTCCGATTGTGTTATTGTAAG
>PWGV01000006.1 GCA_003554585.1 Halobacteroidaceae bacterium
GACCGAACCGGATATTACCGAGGAAAGAAAGGAAAAAATTACTGCAATGGTCAGAGAGGTTATGGCCAGCAAACATCAGACCTATATATACCACCTTCCCCAGCCGAGCAAAGAAGAAGTCCATGTCCGTTATGCCCTGGAAGGAGAGCGGGGATCCCTGAGTGCCGCACATCAAAAATACCGTGAAATCTGCTCCCGGGAGCCCCAACAACTCCCTCCTGAAATTCAAAGAGAAATTAAAACTGAAATCTCCGGATTACTCCCCCAGTCCTGGAGCAAACCCGGAAGCTGGCTCAAATAAAAAAGGAAAAAAATCCAAAAATTTTTCCAACTGCAAAACAATAAAACCGGTTCTTTATGACACCGGTTTTTCTTTTTCCACATTTTTTTATTATCAGCCAATTTAGTTTGCTGCTAATAATTTTTTCCCCGTTTCGACTGTCTAATATGGGAAAAATTTACTTAATAAAATATTTTTTCCCATCTGTATAAATTTTGTGGTATTATTATATTAACAGGGAAAGCGAACTCTTTTTTTCTTATTTTTTACCGGGAGATTCCCGAGAGAAAGGAGGTTAAAATGAGGAAAAAAACTTTGATATTTGTATCTTTAATCATTTTTGCCCTTGGTTTTTCTGGCTGCGGCATTATCCAAGAAATCCAGGACCAGATCGATATTGCCAATTCTTTTGCTGATTTTGCCCCCGGCTTTTCCGATGTTTTAGAAGGAGAAAATGAGCTGCCCCAGAAAGCCCAGAATGTTATGGCTTCCCAGCTTTCCATGGAAATTGAAATTGGGCCAGAAAACAATAACACCACCAGTGATATTATTATAAGCGACGAAGATTTTTCTGTTTACATTAAAATTGAAGACGTCAGCAAAGATGACTTTATTACTTTCTTAACTGCAACTGAAAAGGGTGATGTCCCTACCGCCCTCCAGGATGACTGGGAAGAATACGACAAGCTAAGGAGCCAGGACATTTCCAACATATCTATTTTTGCCGACGGAACACCTCTTGATGGAGACATCTCTTTCGACAGGGGTACAATTAGTGACATCCGGGGCATAATTGATGTGGGCAATAATGTTGCCACCCTCCAGGCCCAGCTGGAAATGGATATTAACGATGTTACCTATTCCGGATATCTTAAGGCAGGCTTTATCAAAGTTAATGAAGATTGGAAGATTGAAGCCATCGAAATTAAACTCCAACCTGAGGAATAAAAAATTGGTTTAACAAAAAACCCCTTTTATCCCAAAGAAGGGGTTTTTTATTTTTCTGGTTCTACTGCTCTTTATCCTACCAAGAAGAATTAACTACAAATTATTAATTTTTGGCTTTAAAATTATTTTTCCCTTTTTATCCTGCCCCGGTTTTCAGTTTAAAGGAATAGTCATTGTTTTCTGGAAAGTTAAATATGGGGAGCAACTAAAAATTAATGAACTCCCTGCTGAAAATATCTAATAATCAAGAACTAATATTTAGGAGGATATTTAAATGCAAAACCAGGAAATCTTAAGTCTCAGTTCCACGATCCTGAAAAAAGGGAAAGAACTCGGAGCAAGCCTTGTGGGTATTGCAAGCCCTGAAAAGGCGAAAAATTCCCCATCTTCTCAGCTGGCTCCAGAATTGCCAGCAATAAAGGTTGGGCTGGGGAATGGAACAAAAAAACCGGGGACTGAAACCTGGCCGGAAATGGCAAAAAGCATAATCGTGATTGGCCTTTCCCATCCCGAGGATAAACCCGAAATGGACTGGTGGTACGGCGAGGGCTCTCCCCCCGGAAATAAAGAATTAATTCGGATTACAAAAGAGCTCAATTCCTGGCTTAATTCTCACTACCCTGAAATAAAAACCTATCATCCACCATACCACGTTGAGAATGGAGGTATTTTTCTCAAAGACGCGGCTGTTTGGGCCGGCCTCGGTACAATTGGAAAAAACAATTTACTAATTACTCCCGATTTTGGCCCCCGGATCCGCCTCCGCTCTCTTATTCTCAGTATAAATCTGCCTCCAACAGGACCTGTTGAATACAATCCCTGTTCCGGTTGTGGAGAGTACTGCCTCGAGGGCTGTCCCCAGGAAGCCTTTTCGGAAATTATTTTTTCCCAAGAAGAAACAGGACTGCTTAAACTCCCCGGTAAAGCTGGCAATTACAGCCGCTTAAAATGTCACGATGAAATGGAGAAAGCTCTAAAGGAAACAGAAAACGGTCAAAAGAGCATCTGCAAGTTCTGCCGGGTATGCGAGTTTAACTGTCCGGTGGGGAAATAGAAGCAATAAAAAACCCATCTTTCCTTGATTTATCAAAGGGCAGTTGGGTGAATCGCTCTAGCTAAATTTGAGTTCCGGAATAAAGGTAAACTTTTTTCCGGGTTTTTTTCTCTTTATAAACTAATTTAAAACCACTTTTCCCCTTTCTGTTCCAGAATACATAATCTATTGAACTCGGGAGAAACGCTAAAATAAAATTGGCAATTCTCTCTCTTAGCAGCCAATTATAATGGATTTTACAAACTCTGAAAAAAATTATCCTGTTAAAACTAAAACCTTAAAGAAAGGCAGCTAACTCCTCCGTCCAGCTTTCTGAACTCTGAAACGTCGACACTCTTAACAGGGTAGCCGGCCTGCTCAATCATTTTCCGGGTCAGGGGGTAACCTTCCGGCATAATGACCCGGCCGTTTACCCAGATACTGTTAGCGCTGTAGCTTTCCTCCTGCCCTATCTCAATCCTTTTGAACCCCATGAATTCTTCCTTTTTCTTGAACTCCCCTGTGACCAGGATTTCCCCGTTTTCCAGGTAGGCAAGTCCCGTTTTCAGGTGCAGGGCATCTTTCAGCCTTACCGGTGAGGCCGTATACCCATACTTTTTAAGTATCCTTTGCAGCTGGATAAACCCCTCCCAGTTGGTTCGGGAGGAAAGGCCCACGAAAAAATGACCTCCTACCCTTAAAACATCGCCACCCTCAAGGGTTCCCGGGTGCTCAATAACTTCAGTATTATCATAAAATTCCCCCAGCGCGGTTATTATTTTTTTCTCCTCTCCCCGGCGGGAAGAAACGCCCGGCCGGCAGATTACCGCGCATCTCTCCGTTAAAACCGCTGTATCCTCGATAAAAGTTGAATCCGGGTATTCTTCTTCCGGCGGAAGAGCATATACCCTGACTCCGCATTTTTCCAGGGCAGCAATGTATTGCTGATGTTGTTTTAAAGCTATCCGGTAATCCGGCAAGCCCAGCCCGGACGAAGAAATTCCTTCAGAAATTTTCTTGCAGGGAATGCGGACCAGAGCATTTTTGAACATTAACCTCACAACCTTTACCTTTTAATTTAATTTCTATTTTTTTAGCAGGACCGAATTTTTTCTCGCCCTAGCCAAAAAAATCCTTTTATATCTCTGTTTGCAGAATGGTGGATGCGAAAATCAAACTCCCGGGGTAAAACCCGGGAATTTCTTAGGTATTGGTCTTCACCTTAAAACCCAGAGCAGAAAATTTATTCTGCAAATAATCCATTCTTTCCTTCGCGGGGGCTTCAAGCCCCTCCAGCAAAAACTCTCGGTCCAGGCGGCGAAATTTTTCCCGGACATCGTGATAGGGCAGAAGATGAATTTCTCCCAGGCCTTCCAGGGAAGATAAAAATTCAATTAAATCCTTTACATTTTTCTCCCTGTCTGTTATTCCGGGAATTATAGCAAAGCGGATAACAGTATCATTTCCCCTACCTTCCTGGCAAAGCATTTCCAAGTTTTTGAGGGATAGGTTAGAATTTGAACCTGTAAAACGCTCCTGCTCTGCGAGGTCTGCAAATTTGAGGTCGTAATAAAAAAGGTCAACATAATCCATGACCGAAGTCATTACCTCCCGGGAAGCACATCCTGAGGTATCCAGGACAGTGTGGATCTTTCCCGCCCTGCATTCTTTTAGAATCTCAAGCAAGAATTCCTCCTGGAAAAGGGGTTCCCCGCCAGAAAAGGTTACTCCCCCCTCCGAGCTATCATAAAATAGAAGGTCTTTTTCAATTTCTTCCAGCAAATCCTGAACAGAATAAAACCGCCCCTTAATTTCCATGGCCCCGGTGGGACAGATTTCCGAACACTTCTCACAATAATTACAGAGCTGATAATCTATTTTAATCCCTTTAACTGCCAACTTTAATGCCCTTTCAGGACAGGTTTTAACACATAAACCGCAGGAAATACACTTATATTCGAAATACATCAGGTCCTTGCCCGGAGATATACATTCGGGGTTATGACACCACAAACAGTTTAAAGGACACCCCTTGAAAAACACCGTTGTCCTGATTCCGGGTCCATCGTGGATTGCATATCTTTTTACATCCGTTATCAATCCTTTTACTGCCATGAACTTCTTACAACCTCCTTGCAGAGAAAATGAAGAAAAGTTTCAGGCTAAATCTCAGCATGCTCTGTCCGCAATATTATTTCTTCCTGAAGTCCTTTAGGAAGATTGACAAAATAATCGCTGTAACCGGCAACCCTGACCATCAGGTCCTGGAAATCCTTAGGGTTTTCCTGTGCTTTTTGCAAAAGATCCCGGCTTACAATATTAAACTGGACATGATGCCCTCCAAGGTTGAAAAAGGTTTTTATCAATTTTACAAGTTTCTTTTTATTTTCTTCCCCTTCGAGAAGATCGGGAGTCAATTTCTGGTTTAGCAGGGCACCACCCGTTTTTTCCCAGTCGCACCGGGCAACTGATTTAAACACCGCAGAAATTCCCTTTCTATCGCTCCCCTGAACAGGTGAAACACCTTCTGAAACCGGTTTATGAGCTTTTCTCCCGTCAGGGGTTGCCCCGGTAACCCGCCCAAAATAAACGTGAACTGTAGTAGGAAGAAAATAGGTTCGGCGGGCAGCCTTTCGGATTGCCGTGGGAGGATAGCTTTCAATTAAATTGACCATTTCATTTACAATGTCCGCAGCAACCCGGTCTGCATCCACTTCGTCCTCCCCATAGCGGGGAGTTTTATTTAAAAGTAGCTGGCGGATAATTTCTTTTTCTCCGGAAAAATCTTCCTTTAATGCCCCCATCAATTCCTGCATGGCAAGGTTTTTATTGGAAAAAACATGGTGGCGGATTGCATTCAGGCTAAAAGCAAGGGTTCCCAGTCCCACAACCTGGACATACTGGGAATTGTACCTGGCTCCACCGGAATTATAATCTTTGGCCTTTTCCACACAATCTTCAATCCAAAGGGACATGAATGGAACAGGGAATTTCCTGGAGTAAATCTCTTCAATTATTTCGTTACCCCTCATTTTTATATCCAGGAAATGCTTAACCTGTTTTTGAAAGGCCTCCCAGAGCTCCGGGTAAGAAGCAAAAGAATTGGGGTCGCCTGTTTCAATTCCGATTTTCTCTCCTGTTGCAGGATCCAGACCGTTATGGAATGTAATTTCCAGGATTTTGGGCAGGTTAAAATACCCGGTTAAAATGTAAGCTTCCTTGCCGAAAGAACCCGTTTCCACGCACCCACTTACTCCCGAAGTTCTGGCGTCTTCCAGGGTTTTCCCCTGCCGCAGCATCCTGACAACTGTTCCTTCGGAATTAAAAAATGGTGGTTCTCCAAACCCCGGTCCAACCACCTCCAGCGCCTGGATGAGGTAGCGTTCGGGGTTTTTATTGCTGGCTAAAACTGCCAGGTTTGGCTGCAGGGTTCGGATTTCGTCGAACACTTCAAGGATAAGCGAGGAAAGTTCGTTGACTCCATCCCTTCCTTCGGGTGTTATCCCACCCAGGTTGATCTTGGAAAAATCGTTGTAGGTAAAACTTTCCTCCGCAGTTACCCCTACCTTGGGTACTGCAGGTTGATTGTTAAATTTTAACCAGAAAGCCTGGAGCAGCTCCCTGGCCTGGTTTCTTTCCAGTCTGCCTTCTTCAACCTCTTTCTGATAAAAGGGAAACAAATGCTGGTCTAAACGTCCGGTAGTGAAAGAATCCCAGGGGTTGGTTTCATAAACTATTCCCACGTGGACAAACCAGTAATGCTGTAGAGCCTCCCAAAAGGTTTCCGGGGGTCCAGCAGGAACCTGCCGACAGTTTTCAGCCATCACCTGAAGTTCTTTTTTGCGTTGAAAAGCTGTTTCCTCCCGGGCCATTTTTTCTAATTTTTCTGCGTAACGGCGGGCATAAATCAAAATCGCATCAGCAGAAATATCCATGGCCTTTAATTCCTCGAATTTTTCGGGGTAATCCGGGTCAGCCGTTGAGAGCTCGAAGAATTTTTCTTTGATCTCCTCTTTAATTTCCAGTAAACCTTTCTGGAAAACTCTTGCTCCCCCCGCCGAATGACCTGGGGCTCTCTGTTCCATGAATTCAGTCCAGATCCCCGCCTCGTAGGCTTTAATCCATTCAGGTGGAAGGCTTGAAAAGATCTCCTCCCGCATGGTTTTCCCCTGCCAGAAAGGGATTACTTCTTTCTCATAGTAGCTCCTGGTTTCCCTGTCAACCAAGTAAGGCATGTTTTCCCTCGAATTTAAAACTTCCAGGTCCTCGGGAGTATGCGTGCAGATTTCGGGGTAGGTTGGCACTTCCTTGGCACCGGTTCCCCTTAAACCAACTATTAGCTGTCCTTCTTCTACTGGAAGACTCACCCGCTCCATTAAATATTTAAAAGCCCTGGCCCTTTGAACTGGAGCGGATTCTTCCGGATTTACTTCGTTTTTATAAAATTCAGTTATCAGCTCGGCTCTTTCTCTGGAAATCCGGACCGGGGATTGGACGCTTTCTTTCCTGAGGCGGGCAATCCTCTCATTGATGGGCCTGATTATTTCCCTTCTTTTCTTCATTTCTCTTTCCCAGGAACTATTTACTGGTTTATCCACCCCAAACACCTCCTGCCTTTCCGGGTCCAAAAATCTATTTTTCCTATTGGGGAACAGACGCAGGACCTCTCTTTTCTATAAAAAATTCCACCCCTTCAACGCTGGAAGTTATTTCATCTTTCCTCTGAATTGCCTTTTCCTCGGTTGAATAATAACCTTCTTCAAAAAACAGTTTCCCATCATCGGCCATGATAATCCTGGGGTTATCACTGTCCAGTCCAAGCATTATTTCCTGCAGGTGACCCAGGTCTTCCACTCCCAATCCGGTTGCAGTCCGGAGCGAGTAGACTTCCGGAAGGTCAAGTTTAACCGGGTTCTCCCGCATATCGATAACTATTCTTCCCGGATTATGCAGCTCAAAAACCTCAAACTCTACAGGTCCTTTTAGGGCTATGCCAAATTTTATCCCGCTATCGTCAAGGTAAGGAATTAAATATGTCTCTTCGATGATTGAACTCTCGGGAAAAGCCCTGTACTCCGCATTCCGAGCCCTGATCCCATTGAGAGTTATTGTAAAACGAAAAGGGTAATACTCATATTCCACGACAAAATGACAGGGAACTGGAACTACTGGTCCTTTCTCAAAATAAGCTCCTTCGTAGATATCCAGGACAATCCTCTCAAATTCGGGATGCTTACCCCACCTTATTTTTCTCAGGTCCCTCCCATCAGTAATTTCCCCGCCCTGGACAGAAACAGGTTCCATTGTATAGTTAAATTGCTTATCCAATGGGGCTTCTAAAAATCCATCGACACCTCCCGAAAATAAAAACAGGGCAACAATTATTAGCATGAGAAGTCTTTTCCCCATTTTTCCCCTCCATGAAAAGAAAATTCTGGCCAGAAAAACTCTTAATTAAAAAATGTTTCAAACTCTCTGGCTTCTTCCTTTTAATTTTCGGTTTTTTTATCCTTTATCCTTTTTTACGATTATAAATGGTATTTGGCCCGATTAATTAAAAGAAGGGAGGGACAAAAACGTCCCTCCCCATTTAAAACGGCCATTATTTTTTAGCAATTCCGCATCTTTATTTTTTCATGTAGGGCAGGAAGTAGAAAACTTTGAAAACATCTTCATATTCAACAAGTGAGAAACTTATAGTATCAAGGTATTTCTCTTCACTATCAATTTCATTGTTTTCCAGGTCATTTAGAGACTCTCCGAAAATAAGGGTTCTCTCTACCATTGCCAGAAAACCACGGAGTGGTTTTTGCGAATAATCGAAGGGGAAAATTCTACCCCAGGTTTCCGGTGTTAATTCTATAAAATACCTGTATTTATAATCGATCGCAACAACATTATTATATTCTATTTCCCGGCCTTCATAGTCCCAGAGAATATATTGAATAAACATCTCTTTAAAAGTCTCTTCATCCACAACCACCCCACCCATTACCAGCTCATCATAGTGGGCAAGGACAGCTGTAAACTCATCGTCAAGATCATAAACTGCGGGGTCGCTTTCATCTACCTGGTCATCTTCTAAAAAGTCTATAAACTGTTCTACATAAGCATCCACAAGAATATTATAATCCACAATAAAAGCGTTCAGGGCATCTGCTACACTTAATTCCTCTACATCGATATCCGAATCAACATTGTCCTGAAAAAGCCCACACCCGGAAAAGACCAAACCCAACCCCAGAACTAAAACAAAGAGAAATAAACTGCGCCTGTTCTCCAATAAAGTTTCCCCCTTTGAAAAAAATTTTATAGTTAAATATTCCTCTTAAACCAGAAAAATCCTTTTTGCTATTGGTTATTCAAAACAAGCTCAATATTTATCCCGTAATTGTTAAATTTTTTTAAATTATTTCAATACTCAACCTGCATTCCAACTCCGACTTCTGTAATCTCCATAACATCAGCCAGCTCAATTTTACTCTTTAAGTCGGTGCAATGGCAGGCGTGGAATTTTTCTAAACCCAGGCCTGCAATATATTCGCTGGTTTCCTCAAGCTGGTAGCGGGATGGGTTTTGCAGGTGCAGGCCTCCAATTATATCAATAATTCGGTCCTGCTGACAGACCCTGCGGGCGTGTTCGACAATATTACAGATCCCGGAATGGGAGCATCCGGTTATGATTACCAAACCTTCGGGCGCAACATAAGCCAGGGCTGTATCTTCCCTGAGGTAATCAACCATTCTTTCGTTACCCCGATCGTCCTTAACTTTTTTCTTGCCTTCAAAGGGGAATTGTCTTTCGATTTCTCCCAGGTAAACAAGCTTTTCTGTAATCCAAACGGGTTCAGCACTCTCCTGGACCTTAAAAGTTTTTTCCAGGGCTCTTCTCCCTGCAAAGATCCCCAGTATTTTTTTCTTTTCTCTGCCCCGGTCCCCTATTATATCCGGGTGAAGAATAAGCCGGGGCCCGGATGGTTCTCTTTGCTCTCCCTTTTCCCAGAGGAGTTTAATAAATGCTTCAAGACCCCCTGTATGGTCAGTATGGCCGTGGGAGATTGCTATGGTCGAGCACTTACTCAGGTCTATTCCCAATTTCATAGCATTCTGCAGAAAAATTTCTGAATAACCCAGGTCAAAAAGAATTTTTTCCTCCCCGTCTTCAATATAAAAAGAAAGGCCGGGTTCTGCAAGCAGGTAATCGTCAATAATGGAATTATTATCAACAAGAACCGTTAGTTTCATAAGCTCATCCCTTTCCGGTTTAGTTTCCCACCTTTATTAATTAACTTCTTTTGACCCTTTTCTTACACTCTTGACTTGGGATTTACACACGCACCAAATGCTTCGCATCTTTTTGGGGCCCGAGAAGTTTATCTTTTTAATAACCAGAAAGCGATTAAAATGGCTGAGGAAGCCACAACTCCTGCGGTGATATAGGTGGAAGTTTCTTTTTCCATGAACATCCTCACATCCCACCAGATCCTGGGCATACTTAAAATATCCCTCGCTCCCCATTTTTCCTCTTCTCCGATGGCAAAGACATATTTATCCGTTCTCCCCTGGAGGTCAAAAACCACAGCGTAATAGTCTCCGCTGGCAGGAGCAAAAATATTCATTTCCTGCCGCTCGTAGTACCTGGTCTGGGTGAAAGGTTCAAAAAAAGACCCCGCCTCTTCCCCGGTAAACTGTTTTAAGATTATCCCTTCTCCTTCCTGGGGCTTCAGCAACTCCAGAACCTCTTCCTGATCCAACCCGGCAAAATCTCTTTCTAAACCGGGCCCCATTAACGCAATTACCGGGAAAAAATCCTTTAACCTTTCCAGGTAGGGAACCAAAAGGGAGAGGTGGATTTTTTCCCCGCTTTTAACATCCTCCAGTCGATAAAAATGGACTTCTCCGGGAGTAAGGAATTCATTGTAGGCAGCCCAGGACACCCTGTGTTCGGAAATAACAATAGGATTTTCTCTGGTTGCGGGGCCAGATGTATCAATCGGTTTATGCGCCTCGGCATTTAAAGAAATGAGGATTATAAAAAAAATAAACAGGAAAAATAAGCTGACGGATTTCCAGAACCTGCTGCTCACTTACCCACCCCCTTTTTATTTCATTATATCCTTTTGCGTCTTTTTCTTCAATCAACGAATTATTTTATTAAATTCTTCTGCTTAATTCAGAATGCAAAAGAAAATAAAGTTAAAAAAAACGCCCCCTGGAAAAGGAGGCGTTTTTTGGATATGTTTTATTCGTAAAGGACTACAATTCTTCCCTCAACTTTGGGGAAAATCGGGCTGTTTTCCTGGACATAGCGGATAAACATTTGCTGATCATTCAGATCATGAGTTGCAACCTGGGGCTTATCTACGAACATGGTATAGTCATCACCGCCAGCTGCAAGGAAATCATTGGTTGCCAGGGTATAGGTTGCGTTTTCATCAATTGGCTCGCCACCGACGTAAACCTTGGCAATTCTCTCACCTACCGGCCTATTGGCATAGAAGTAATACCTGAGGCCGCTGACCTGGAGGAAAGCACCTCCAGCTTCAGGGTAATAATTTACTCCTCTTTCAAGGGCAGCGATAATATCGGCTCCAGTTAATTCTAAAGTAACAACTGAGTTTTCAAAAGCCATTATATCCATTGCGTTTTCAAGGGTTAGAGTTCCCATTGCTGCCGGAGCCCTTATACCACCACCGTTATACACGGCTACATCGGCTCCGGTGAAATCACGGATAATGTCACAAACCAGATTTCCAAGGTTAGTTTCCTGGGTCCGGACATGCTCCCTGTCACCCACAAGAGAAATAAGGGTTTCTCCAATTTCGGTATCCAGGGCAATCACCTGTGTCGACATCACAAAAAGGAAAACGAAAACAACCAGCAGAGATAGTTTAACACTATTTCTTCTCATCAAATCCCTCCCATTTTATTTTTTTCACCCGGAAAACCGGGGTTGTTGCCCTTTCCTTTTAAAACCCAAGCAGTTTTTGCCTTACTTCCTCGCGGGCTTCGGCTAAATAATCAACCAATCCGGGAACGGGTTCATATTGGGCAACAGCTTCTTCTGCCGAAATCAAGGAGGCAGTCATAACTGGTTCTTCTCCGGAAAGATCTATTTCCACCTTTCCAAAATACTTGGAATACTCATAAGCCTGGACAAAAAGGGTACCGTGGTGCCATTCTCCTTCATCCAGGCGGGTATGGCTGTGACCATCCACAAATAGGTCAATTCCTTCAACTTCTTCTGCTACTCTGGTTGAGGGGTTATCTCCTTCAAAACCAACATGGCCCAGGGCGATAACCAGGTCAACCTGGTAATCATTGCGGAGAATATCTACATATTTCCGGGCAGCTTCGACCATATCTCCGAATTCAATTCCCACTATATTGTCCGGGTGGGTCGTGGTATAGGTTGCAGGAGTGGCCAGGCCAAATATTCCCACGCTAAATTGACCGACTTCTTTAATTACATAAGGCCTGAAAAGAAGTTCCCCGTCTTTAAAAACATTAGTAGCAACCAGGTCGAATTCCATTTCTTCTTCCAATTCAAGTAATCTTTCGTACCCAAAATTAAAGTCGTGGTTTCCCGGAACCATTACGTCATATCCAGCCATATTCATAGTCTTAACTGTGCTGGTTCCATCAAGAGCATTGGTAATGGGTCTAC
>PWGV01000050.1 GCA_003554585.1 Halobacteroidaceae bacterium
ACAATGAACTTTAAGACGGGAAAAAACGGTTTGAAATGTATAGCATTTTTTCAACTTGCTTTAATTTTGTTTGTTTCTATAGGAAGTGCGGCCGTTATTTCGGAGAGAGAATTTTTTGAGATAATTAAGAGTGGAACAGCTGATCAAGTAAGGGACGTTTTATATGCAGGAGCAGATGTCAATGCCCAAAAAGAAATAGTTGTGGCTAGGGAAGAAATAAAAATTAATGCCCTGATGTATGCAGCTAAACTGAATAATGACCCCGAAGTAATTAAGGTTTTGGTAGAAGCGGGTGCAGATGTTAACTCTCTAAACCGGCGGGATTATACGCCTTTGATGTTTGCCGCTGGATTTAATACTCCGGAAGTAGTAAAAGAACTAATCAAAGCAGGAGCAGATTTAAATGCTTTTGATTGGTATACCCATACCCCTTTGAAATGGGCTGCAAGGTATAATGAGGATCCTGAAGTTGCAAAAGTCCTGATCGAAGAAGGTTCAGATATAGGATTTCTTGGTGCTGGTGATTTTTCTGTGTTGATGGTTGCGGCTTTGTATAATCAGAACCCGGAAGTAATAAAACTACTTTTAGAAAAAGGAATAGATATAAATTTAAAAAATTTAATGGGAGATTCGGCATTAATGCTTGCTTCTGAATTTAATGATAATCCTGAAGTAATAAAAGCCCTAATTGAAGGGGGAGCAGATATTAATTCCCGTTCTTTAGACCATTTTACTCCTTTAATGGGTGCAGCAATTAATAATGATAATGCAGAAATAACCAAAGTTCTTTTAGAAGCAGGATCAGATGTTAATGCTTTAGATCTTTTCAATGCTCATGCTCTAATCTGGGCGGCCCGGTATAATGAAAATCCTGAGGTAATAAAATTGCTGTTGGAAGCAGGAGCGGACGTGACAATTCGCGATGATGAGGGTATGAATGCTTTGGATCATGCAAAAGAAAATGAAAAAATTTTTGAAACTGAGATTTTCCAAATTTTATACGACATGAGCTCAGGAAACAATTGAAATTGGGAAAGTAAGAAATGTTTCAAAGGTTAGAAGGAACAGAAATTTCCTTGTAATTTAAAAAATGCTTGCCTCTATGAAACGCAGAAAAAATGAAGAGTCTGGGATTTCCTTTCCAGATTTGCCAATAATAAATTTGTTTTTTTAAGCCCGGCTTTCTTTAATTGGTCCAAAATTTTTTCCCTTCATTCAGGGAAAAATAGAAATTTTGTCGAATATATAATAAAAGGATCAAAAGAGTTTTTCCTGAGGTCATGATAGGTGTTTGTCAAAAGTAAGGACACCCCCAGTTTTTCCGGGAGTGACCTAAGAGGGGTTGAACAGGATGAAACCTGTTGCGTTATTACTTTTACTTGTAATCTCTATGGTTGTTCTTTCGGGTTGCCTCATCCAAATAGAATTAGAAGTAAGGTATCCTCCTACCCAGAGATATTATAGCTATATTGAAAACAAGTCGAATGATACCCTGAGGGTTGTGATTTCTTCTTTATCGAGAAGGGAATCAGATCGGGTTTTTCCCAAAATCAAACCTGGAGAAAGGATTTACCCGGAGTTGCCCGATGGACGCTATGAGCTGAGAGCAGTGGGTTATTATGATAACAGGAGTTATGGGGGTATAACTTTTTATGCATCAAGATATGAGAAATGGCGCATCCTGATTTTTGGACCAAATTGGATCAGATTGGAAAAATAAATTAACAAGAAAACCGCCTGTCAGGGCGGTTTTTTGCTGAAAAATTATGTTGAGCCTTACCAAAACTAAACTTAAGAACCTTATGATTTTGTTTATTGTCCCCTAAATTTTATACAAAATTTGCCTGGGGAGCTATATTTATTGCCCTGGATTTTTCAATTACCCAAAAAATCTTACGGGACAAGGGAAAAAGGCAAAAAACGAAAAAAGAAAAACAAGTAATTTTCCCACAGGGCTAAAGGATGCAAAAATGGAGGGTTTATTTATCAAAAAGAGTTTTTTGAACCTTTGGCTGAACGGGCTTGGTCCATCTTCTACACTCTGGGCAATAAAATTCAGCTGTACTTAATAATTCCAATCCGGGGTCTTTGTAACCGCATTTGGGGCATTTAGCAATAACCAGGGCGGGTTTGTGTTGTGTAGACATGGCCCTCGCTCCTTTCTTTCTCCTCAATCACCATTTCCACCAGGAAAGGGTTTTTCCTGCCGGACTTTTCCCTTTTTTAAATTTTATCCTTTCATAAATCAGGTTGAAACTTACAGGAAGGAAAAAAAAGAATTTTAGGGAAGTAGTCAAAGTTATCTAAAATAAAAACTTCCACCTTTAGAAGGGGTTGATTTAAATCATGGTTAGAAGATTAGTAATAATTGGACTAATAGTTTTAGCAACATTGGCTCTTGTTGCAGGGGTTTCTGCAATAGCCAGGGTCCAGTTTAACCGGGAAACCGAAGAAAAGGTTGAAAAGTTATTTAACGCTGGCCGGAAAAATGACCCCTATATTATCAGTTCATCTGACCTGGAAAATTTGCCTCAGCCCGTTCGAAGGTGGTTAGAAGATGGTGGTGTTGTTGGCCAGGAAAAAATTGAGGTCGTCCGCTTG
>PWGV01000072.1 GCA_003554585.1 Halobacteroidaceae bacterium
CTAAAATTTCTATCAAAAAACCTCCCAGCCCTCCTGCCCCAGCAATTCCAACTTTTGCTTTTAATAGTTTTTGCTGGCCGGAAATTCCGACCGTTCCGTAATTGCGGAGATATCTGGAAGGTAGGATACCCAACTCAAGGGATTTAATCTGAATTGCTCTGGAGCCAACATTAAATTGTTCTGCAAGTTCAAGTTCTTTTTTCACTGACAAAGACTTGATTTCTTTTCTGGCAATTTTTACTTTTTCTGAGTTCTTTTGTATTACATCCTCCAGTTTCATTGAAACACCCCCTGATTAAATGTTTAAACTTTTTTAACCCATTTCCTCCCCTGTATATCCTAAACCCGGAAAATACTGGACAAAAACTTTAGATGAGGTAAAATAAAAAAAGAGAGGGGAGCTGGATGGGAGTGGGAAAATATTTTTTACTGTTATTATCTGTTTTTCTTTTCTTAACTGCTTACCCTATAGAAGCAGGGGCTCGTCAACAATGCCAGTTAAACTTCACCCGGACCTATCCTCCCAGTTTTTACTTAGTTTATGACGAATAATTTAACCCCGATTTATTCCCCCTCCTTGGTAAACTGCTGACTCTTTTTCCCCCAAAAGAGCAGATATAATCCAGGAAGGGAGTTTTTTAACCAGCAAAACCTTCCATGAAAGCAATTTAATTTTTCTATTGAAGCCGATTCCCTTCTAAAATAACTGATCGCCTTCAATACATTTGTTGAAGTTAACGTAAATTTCTCCGGGGAAATCGATTCCATTCTGACAAGGGGATGCGTGATTTATTCTCTCCCCCGAACATTTTCGGGAATTAATAGCCTCATCATATTTTTCTCGGGAAAAAAACTAATCTAATATGAACTGAACAAATTCCTTGACGACCTCTTCTTTTTAGCAATAAAGCTGGAAGGTTTTTCTCCTGAAACCTGGAATGAAGTTGTTGAAGATGAAGAAAATCTTGCATCCCTTGTTTTCCCCATTTCCTTGAGTCCAGAGGAATAAAATCTGGTTGGGGAAATATTAAAAAAGATTAATTCCACAACTAATAATCCTTTTAATTAAAAGAAAGGGCGCTTTCTATGTTACGCCTGCTTGTTTCATCAATCATTATATTTCTATTATTATCAGCAGCTTTTTCTCAGGCTATTTTTGCCACTGAACAATCGGAAAAAAGAGAACTAAAATTTACTCGAGAATACCCTGCCTCTTCTTTTATAGTTTATCAGAAACTTTTCAACCCTGAAAATTTTTCTCTACTAGGAAAACTATTAACAGTTTTCCTTAAAGAAAAAGATCGGGGGTTTATTTTTCTTCCCCGGGAAAACAATTCTTTTTCCGTTCAAAGCCGCAGGACCATTCAACCCGAAAGCACCCTCACCATATATGCTTGGGGAAACAAAAAATTTTCTTTCTCTGCGGATTTAGTGCTGGAAAAAATCATAACCTTTCCCTGTTCAGTTAAGACCATCATCCAGTATTCTGAAAAGGAAAACACTGTTCTGGCTGAGGCAAATGTATACTACTCCCTTCCGACCGGGATTGAATTTACCAGCCAGGTTATTAAAACGATGACCGGAGAGAATTATATTAAAAATGAACTCCAGAAATTTTTAGAAGAACTGCATGGAATAACTGGAATTCTGGAAAACCTCTCCCAGGAAACCTGGCTTGAAGTTGCAGAAAATACAGACGATTTAGACACCGTTTTCCCTGTTACATTTACCCCAGCAGAAAAAAAACTTGTAGCGGAAATTATAACAAAAATTGGGAAAGCGGAAAAAAATAATCCCTAACTCTATTTGCTCATTTATTTATTCTCCCACTATCCCCAGATAAACGCTCCCAGGGCCCCAAGCATAGCTCCAAAAAAACTGCTGGCAAGATTAACACCATCATTATTCAACCAATTAAAACCCCTTATTTTAAATGCATTGTTTCCGCAGGAGTGGACTGGCAATTCAGTCTCTTCCCCGCAGATTTCACAGTAAAACATTGCCTGCCTGGTTGCCCCGAGAAAACTATCCAGCAGAGCCCCTAAGGTTCCCCCTAAAAGGGCCGCTCCGATTACCCAGAAGTGGTTTCTAAAGCTTGCGGTCTGGATAAAAAGGCCGGCCAGGGCAGTAAATCCAATCAAAAGGGAAGCCGATACGGAAGCCAGGAAGCCTGCCCGGGTAATTCCTCCGCTTGTTCCGGGTGGAACCCGGTCCCCGTTGGTAATCAAACGGGGAATTTTGCGGCTTAAAATGCCCAGTTCTGTAGCCCAGGTATCCGCGTTGACTGTAGCCATCGTCCCGAGATATGCCCCAAACCATAAAGGGCTGGAAACCAGGGCACTAAAAATTGCCAGGAGCGCCCCCAGGCCACCGTTGGCCAGGGTTTGTGCCAGATCCCGGGATCCTCCTTTGGCGAATTTATTTGCGGTTTCTTTCTTTTCATCCTTTCGGTAACGGGAAAGAAGAGAAGAAGAAATAAAAAAAATCGCCAGAAGGGAAAACCAGACCCACCCTCCAAAACTTATGATAACCGTCCCCACCAGTATTGCTCCCCAAAAACCGCTTTTGGAAAGGGACCTTTTTTTGTAAGCTATTAGGGCGATAATTAAGCTGGTTGCTATAGCTAGAAGTATATTAACCTGCATGTTTTAACCTCCTACAAGGAAAAAAAGAAGCAGAGCCGTCCCCAGGGGAACAAAAAGGTTGTCCCATCCCGAGCGGAACAGGGCTTCAAGGATTGTTGCTCCCAGTGCAGTAAGCAAGCTTATATAAAACAATTCTCCCGGGCTCCAGGAGAAAGAAAAAAATAAAATCAAAACCAGTGCCAAAAAACTTGTTCCCAGCATCACCAAAGTCCCAACCCAGGTTTTAACATGCTGAATTACAGGGATTCTTCTCTTGCCCCATTTTTTCCCGGCAATCGCCGCCAGGCCGTCACCCCAGGCCATTACCATTATCCCCGCGGCCAAAAAAGGAAATTCTCCCTCTCCCCAGAAAAGAAAGACCAGAATAAAAAGGGAAAGAGCATAAAAAACTGTTCCGCGGTTTGACGAAGAGGTTCCTTCCATGGCCTTAAAAATCTTTTTCTTGCCAGAAAGGTAATTAATACCAACAAAAGTTGCCGGGGGCAAAAGAGCCCACCAGCCCGAACCAATTAAAAACCGGGCAAAAAATATCCAGTGTCCCACCCCGATATGGATGAGCTTCCTGGTAATCGCTGGATTTAAAAATCTTTTTGTTCTAAGTACTTCCGCTATACCGATCAGTAGAAAGACAAAAATAAAAGAAAATATTACTCCCATAAAATCATGCATGCTAGCCTCCCTGTACTCTTTTTAATTTTTCCTTCGACAAAAATCATAATATCCCTCTCCCCTTCACCTCTTTAAAGTTTACAACTTTGCAGGAAACAGCGCTACCCATCAAGAAATTTATATAAGATAAAGCAGTACACTAAAAGTGGTTAAGTCAAAAAACCATGCAAGACCAAAATAATAGTTAAGGGGGGAGAATTAATGAGCATTCATACCAAAATAATTGCTGACAAAGCCCACCATTACAGAATTTTAAAAATGCCCGTTTTCCGAAAAACTCCGGGGGTAATATTCGACCTGGTCCCGTTAGGTTTAATTCCTCAAATAAGTGCAATTGACCGGGTTATCCACTCCAGGGAAGCCCTTTCTCCCGGTCCAGTGGGTGATGTCGAGCGCCCCTGGTACATGCACACTCATCAAGCAGACAACCTGGTTGTTCTCCAGGGAGTTCGCTTTGTAGAGCTATACTCCATGCAAACCGGGGAACTGGAAAAATTTGAAGTGGGACCGGATTATATCAAGAAAAACGGTGAACTCTTCTATGAAGGTGGCTGCATGCTGACCTGGCCCAGTAACGTTTTTCACCGGATAATTTCCGGACCGCAGGGCTCTGCTTCCATTAATTTCGCAATCCACCGCGAAGGAATAGATCTCAGGACAAATTTTAATATTTACGACCTGGATCTAAACACCGGAAAATTCGATGTTATTCGTTATGGATATGAAGATCAGGATTTAAACAAAAACTAATAACCGGAAAATATTAATTTTTGCAAAGGGGCATCAAAAATGCGATTACTCATCCCAACCCTTTGCTTTTTCCTTTTATTGGGGATTTTCCCTCAAGCCCTAATGGCCGGGGATAATTCAATTATCGGACAGAGAACGGGTTCCCTGGAAGTCCACTGCTTCCCTTCCTGGGAAGCAAAAGTCTTTCTGATGGGCCAGAAATTGGGGAAAACCCCTATTAATATCGAGGAATTTCCCGTGGGAGAATATAAACTGGAGTTCCACTTTCAGGATATTGTTCTAAAAGAAAAGATTGAGATTGATGAGGGGATCAACATCTGGCAGGCTGATTTTACCCTTGATCCGCCTGAAATTGTTGAAATGTTTGAAGTAGCCCTGGAAAAACCAGCTCCCCTGGCCCAGGGATTTTTATCGAAATTGAAGGAGATTACTCCGTAGGGCTGGTCGGTAACCCCCGGGAAAAAATGCGTTTAAAAGGTCCCCCCCATCTTATCCGGATAACTGACGGGGAAAAGTATTTTCCCTTCCAGAAAGAGATCTACCTGGAAAAAAGCCGACCCGTTCAACTGGTCTTCCCTCACGGGGAAGAAGAAGGAGCAATTCCTTCCCGCATCGAAGCAGCTGATTTCCAGCTCCTGAAAACACTGCGGCGCCACCAGGCAGGGATAACCTCGGTAGCCTGGTCTCCCGGCGGGGGGTACTTTGCTTCTGCCGGAAATGACGAGCGCCTTTTAATCTGGAATACAGGGAGCTGGAACCTCTATCGTTCCCTAACTGCAAGAGGCTTCGGCCTCGACCTGAACAGGATCTATTCCCTGGCCTGGAAGCCCTGATGGCGAAAAAGTGGCAACGGGAAACTGGTGGGGAGGAGTGTCCCGGTTTAAAGATTCCTACTACACAATTAAAATCTGGGATATTACAACAGGGAAATTACTTGAAGATATCAGAGGGCACGAGGGCAGCATCCTATCCCTGGACTGGTCTCCGGATGGAAAAAACCTGGCCGGTAGAACGGCTGCTGATCGGGTTTCCATCTGGGATACTGCCGACTGGAGCAAAATTCAAACCCTGCGCCACCGGGAAAGTCCCAGAGCGATTGCCTGGCATCCCGATACTTTCCTCCTGGCCACGGGAGATGATACCGGGGCAGTTAGCCGCTGGGTTTTTGAGAGGGGGAAACGTTTCCCTCCCAATGCCCACTCCGACCGGGTCCTGGCCCTGGACTGGTTTGAAAATCCCAACCGCCTCGTAGCCGGGGGCGGTGACAACCTAGCTATTATCTGGGACTGGAATGATACCATCTACCAGGAGTTCAAACATGAAAACCGGGTTCAGGCAGTAGCGCCTTCCCCGGACGCGAAATTCCTGGCTACAGGTAATAATAAAGGCGAAATTTTTATCTGGGATGTTGAAAAAGGTGAACTTGCCCTCACCCTGGAAGGGCACACCGATAGAATCATGTCCCTGGACTGGTCCCCGGGAGGCCATTATCTCCTGAGCGGGAGTTATGATCAAACAGTCAGGGTCTGGGGAATAGAATAAAGCAGCAGGCTTATTTATAAAAAAAACCGGGTTCCGCGGTAAAATCACCGCGGGCCCGGTTTTCTTAAATTTCTATCCTGATGATACCCATCTCCCGACCAGAGGGGCAACTTTTTCGGGGAAGTTTTCCCGGAAAAAGCGGTAATACATCAGCTCCTCCTTGGTTCGGATGGCCACTTCGGCCTGATCCCTTTCCCGGTGATAATCTTCATCGCTGATCCGCTTGTCAGCATAGTTTTCCAGGAGTCCTGAAGAACCTGAACCTTGGTCAAACTGTTGTTTTTCCCGCCAGGCAACATCGCTGAGTTCATCGGTATAACATTCTCGCAGGATCCACTTATCGACACCTTCTTGGTCCCCTTTTAACTTCCATTCCAGGGGATAGTTCATGACCCTTTCCACAAGGTGTTGAGCTAAAAAGGGCAGGCGGCATTCCATGCCAAAAGCAGCATTCATCCGGTTAACCCTTTCCAGGCCGGTTCCGTGCATTTTTTTTACCAGCTTATGCAGTTCGCTGTTGATTTTTTTACTGCTTTCAATATCTTTCAGGTAATCATAACCAGCAAAAATTTCGTCGGACCCTTCCCCGGTAAGCATTATTTCCATTCCATGTTCCCTGGCCAGCCTTGCCGCCAGGTAATTGGGGATTGAAGAACGGACAAAAGCAGAATCAAAACTTTCCAGGTGATAAATAACCTCGGGGACAATTTCCAGCATTTCTTCAAGGTCATAGGTGTAAACATGATGGCGGGCTCCAATCCTTTCGGCAACCTCCCGCGCAAATTCTATATCCTCGCTTCCTTTAATCCCCACGGTAAAAACGTCAACCGGCTTATTATATATTTCTGCAGCTATACAGGCAACAACACTGCTATCCAGTCCACCGCTCAAATAAAGGCCCCAGCTTTTATCGGTCTGGGTCATTTTTCGAACTTCTTCCTTGAGTATCTGCCGCAATTTCTTTTTTTCCTGGTCCAATGAACCAATTTTCGGGCCTTTGTGCTGATCGGGCCATTTGAAATAACGGGTAACACCCTGGGCAGGGTGATAAAAATGGCCGGGAGGAAATTCGTCAATCTCCCCACCCACCCCCAGCAGGGCCTTGAATTCGGGAGCAAAGTACAGGGATGCATTTTTCCTGCTGTAATACAGTGATTTAACTCCCATCCGGTCCCGGGCCAGAAGGTAATCATCAACCCCATTCCAAATCGCCAGGATGAATTCACCCTCAATATCGTGGAGCATTTCGGGACCAGATTCCAGGTACATTTTTTCCAGCTCTTTCTTCTGAAGGAGTTCCCCGCTTTCCTTGGCCCGGCAGTACCCTTCAAGAACAATAGGAATTCCCGGGTAGCCGTCCATATGTTCGGTGAACATGGTTCCCAGGGCATAACCCTTTCCTTTCTGTTGCATAATCTTTTCTCCCCGGTATTTAAGGGGAACTGCTAAATCATTCAGTTCATCATCTCCGTTGGGAGATTGGAAAACTCCAATAACCCCTGACATTTTATTACCTCCCTATTTTTTTCTTGGTTTTTTTAAGTTAAATGAAACTATGATCAGTCTACCTACCCGAGTTATGATAATTTAGCCAAAAACCAATACCCCCTGGAGAAAGGAGCCTGAAGCATGCCAAAATTTTTCCCAGGGAATACCTGTTTTCCCCTTCCTGTTCTCGAAAAAAAGAACTTTCTCCAGAATATTGCTTTTTACTCCCGCTAATTTATTTTACTGTTTTTCAGGACTCCGGTCAAATTTCTTCAATCCGTCTTTGGCCGCTTCAAAGCGTTCCACCAAAGGTGTATATCAACGCTGCTAGTATTTCTTTTGATCCAACGCAGAATGGGCGTTTTCTTCCACGCACCTGTGGAGGAGCTCTGCAACAACCTTAATCTGGAATTTTATACCATTGACGGGAAAACTATTTAATCTCAAACCATACCACACTTAATAGAAATCTTCATCCATTTCCCCTAAAAAGTTTGCACACCCTATCGTCTGCACGTGTGTGTGCATAGCAGGCCAACGCAAAAATTACTATGGACAATTTCCCCACCTAATCTACCCCTTTTTGCAGTTTGATATATATACTCGACAGCGGGGGTAGGGAAAAAAAAGATATCTCCCCTGTACAAAGCCCCGTGCTTTTTGGAGCTTTAAAAAATATGCAAAGTTGTTTTAAGATAGATTTCCTCAGGGTTACAATAGCCCCATCAGCTTGGCAAACAGCATGAGTTGCTCTTTCTCATGCAAGTTTAGCTTTTCCATCAGGTTCTCTCTGCGCTTATCCACATTTTTTGGCCTTATGTTCAAGGATTCCGCAATTATCTTACGGCCGAGGCCCTTGGCCAACATCTTAAAAACTTCTTTTTCTCTAACAGTAAGCTGGTTGTACCTCGCCAGGCGCTTACGGAAAGTGATATCCTCAAAGGTTATAAAAACCAGAAACAGCCTATCTGCACCTGGCTTAAACTACGGCACCGCATTGATATTTAGCCAGATAAAACGGTCTGTTTTTGGTGACAAGACTCCCATAACCACATTGTGCATTGCTTTTCTCATGCGAAGGGCTACCGCGGATGGATGTGTTTCCTCCGGAAAATCAGTTCCGTCCTCATGGATAACCCTCCGATAAAGGTCTGTTAGTGATCTTGCCTGCATTTGATCTATCGTTAGACCCAGAATACTCTCAGTTGCTGGGTTAGCTGATATGATTTTTCCATCCTGGTCATAAATTACAATACCTTGTGCCATGGTTTCAAATAAGGTGCGGAATTTTTGCTCGCTTTCCTGCAGCAATTCTTCCGCCTGTTTTTGTGCCGTGATATCTATCAGGGCAGTGCGGCATTCCCGCCCATCCTGGCTTACTCTGGCCTCAACATGGACAAAAATCGTACCACCCCCCCTCTTTTTGTAGTCCAATCACAGAGGTTTCCTTGGCGTGGCTACTGAATATTTTTGCCAGGAAGGCGGTAAAAACAGACCGAGAAACAGCAGTGATGAACCGTAAGAAGTTCTGGTTCACCAGCCGGGAGCGATCTACTCCAAGCATACGGCCCCCGGTCAAGTTAACTTGCAAAATCAAGCCGCTTATGCCTAGGGTGAAATAGCCTACGGGAGCAAAATCATATAGGTCAGTGTACTGGGCAAAAAATGATTCCAGCTCTGAGCGTGCCTGCTGCAGCTCCTCGTTTTGCATTTCCAGTTCAATTTGGTGCACCTCCAGTTCGTGGACAATTCGCTGTAATTCTGCTAGTGTCGCAGGAGGGGTTACCTTTTGCATTTGTTTTGGTAATTGTTTCTCTGCCCGGCGGCGCAGTTCTTCTGCCGATTTGTTTTTTTCCCGCTAATGAAGATCCCTCCGGTGGCTCGTCATATTTCATAGTTTCATTGGAATCTTCCTTCTTATTTTTCTGCTTAGTTTCTGACTGCAGTCTCTTCTTTGTTTTGCTCAGCTCCGCTTCTTTATTGGTTATGCGTTTTTTCAAACCAGCTTGGGTTTGTCGCAAAGCGGCGTCCAGTTCTTTAGACGCAGTGATGTCTGTAAGGATAAGGACTAAACCGTCAATTTTATTTTCCAGCGTGCGATATGGCATGATACGTACTTCATACCAGCGACCACTGCTGGAAGTGACCTCTTTTTCCACAAATACCAATATCCGCAGCACTTCTTCGGCATCTGTGACCAGTTCAGGGTAGACTAGAGTAGATACAATGTCAGTAATTGGCCGCCCCGCACACAAAGAGCATTATCTAGAAATAAGATAGCAATGTCAACACTTTCAAGCAAATTTTTCATGTCGTTATTTGTTCTAAACAGTTCATCTACTTTAATTTGCAGTTCGTAGTTAACCGTCTGTAATTCTTCGTTTAAAGACTGCAATTCTTCCTGGGATGTGGTCATTTCCTCGTTGGTGGATTGCAGTTCCTCGTAGGCTGATAAGAGCTCTTCCTGGGAGGATTGCATCTCTTGGCGAACACTCTGCAGTTCCTGATGAGATCTGCAGCTCTAATTCCGGTTCAGCCTCACGCTTACTATGGGCAGAGGAACGATTGGCTTTACTCGTTTCTTTCTTTTTTTCAGATGCTCTTACATCTGTAAAGACAATCATGACCAAACCCTGCAACATTTCAGTCTCATTAATTAGCTCGATGGTAATGTCTACTACCTTCTTCTCAGCCTCGGTTCCTATTTTCACGTTTTTCAGTGCTATGGTGCTATTTTCAGTAACTGCTTGCTGAAAGGAACTGCTAAATTTGTAGGAAAGGCTTTTTGGGATCATAACAAAAATGTTCCAGTTTGCCTTGCCGGCTGCCGGTTCCAGGTATCTGCAAACCCGGCCACTGGTATAAAGAACATCTCCTTTTTTGTTGACCAGCACAATGGCAGGAGAGTATCGCTGCAGGACCAATTTGTTAGCCATATTTTCCATGTTTGGGACAGGTTCCTGCTTTTTGGGCAAAGCTTTATGCGCACCCAGCCCATCGGGTGAAATTTGGAACCCCGGCGAGGGGAATTGGAATAGCTCCTTATGCTGCACGGATTCCTTTCGTCTGTAGATCCGGGACTTTCCCTTCAAAGACTCGAAAAGATCGGTCAAAGCTCCGATTGATTCCACGTTACCCAAAAACAGGAGCCCTCCTTGATTTAAGCTATGGTGAAAAAGAGCCAAGAGCTTTTTTTGCAACTCTGGAGTCAGGTAGATGAGCAGGTTGCGGCAGCTTATGATATCGATCTTGGTAAAAGGGGGAGCCATGATAATATTCTGGGGGGGCAAAAACTACCATATCACGAATCTCTTTCCCAATCCGGTAATCGCCTTCATCCTCGATGAAAAAGCGACTTAATCGTTCTGGGGAAACATCTGAGGTTATGTTGGATGAATAGAACCCCCGGCGGGCCTTTTCAATGGCATCTTTGTCCAGATCGGTGGCAAAGACCTGAAGCGAAAAGTTCTTGGCTGGTTTGGCGTATTCCAGCGCCTCTTTAAAAATAATCGCCCGGGAATAAGCTTCCTCCCCTGTCGAGCAGCCAGGCACCCACGCCCGCAACCGTTGATCAGGCGTGCGTGTAGTAAATAGCTCCGCAATGGCCTGTTCTTTCAATTGCTCCCAATCCTCAGAATCACGGAAAAATCTTGTCACACCGATTAAGAGCTCCTTGAACAGCACCTGAAGTTCCTGGGGATTTTCCTGTGTGAAGCGGATATAGGTTGCGAGATCGTCAATTTGATGGATACTCATTCGTCGTTCAATACGGCGGTAGACAGTGTTTTCTTGTAGTGGGAAAAATCGTGTCCCGTTTGCGAACGCAGCAGGATGACAATTTTTTCAAAAGCATTGCTGTCTTTGTCTTCCAGATCCTGTTCTAACACACTGATCTGGGACTTATGTTTAAGATAATCCATCGCTTCAAAGAACAACTCCTCCGCCGGGGCCACCACGTCGACCAAGCCCGTGTTGATAGCGCTTTTGGGCATGCTGTCGAATTTTGCCGAGGCTGGTTCCTGGACTAAACCCAGGCCTCCTTTTTCCTTAATGGCCTTGAGGCCCAACGTACCGTCCATCCCCATCCCTGAGAGGATAACTGCGATGGCTCGCTCTCCCAGATCTTCTGCCATGGAACGAAATAAGTAATCAATGGGCAAACGACGACCGCGGGGCTCTATCGGATCGAAAAGGTGTAGTTTCCTGTGGAAGAGAGACATGTCCTTGTTTGGCGGGATTACATAGACGCAATTTGGAAGGTTCAATATCAATCTAAGGGTGCAGATGTGTTTAACAAGACCCCTTAGAACCAAACGTACTCGGTGGAACAAAAACAGAATTATGATTGCGACCCTGCGCAGGGACGATCTTACGTTCACGTTCGGCGTGCCCCTTCCAGTTTTGCTTTGTAATCAAGAACGTCTTTAATCACCTGGGCAATATTGTCTGCCTGTAGTACCACAAGATCCCCCTTTTTTGCCATCTCCAGTGATACTTTGGTGGCTTCTTTCTCATCGATAACCAAAGTGATCCTCTCAGGTTCAAAACCACCCTTTAGCAACCCCTCTTTCACAATTTGGGCGGTTTCTCCTATGGTTCTTTCTCTTGGATCCGGATCGCAAAGAACAATATGATCGTAGTACTTTGAAAGTGCAATTCCAAATTCCAAAATATCATTTCGTCTTCGATTGCCAACGCCGGAGGCCATGCGAATTTTTCTGCCTGGCATCAACCCTTTGATAAAGTCACCGGTAGCGTTAATCGCTCCAATATTATGTCCATAATCAACAACCACTTTAAAATCACCCATATCGATGACATTCATTCTTCC
>PWGV01000048.1 GCA_003554585.1 Halobacteroidaceae bacterium
CGGGAAATAATCAAGGAAGAGGCCCCCGATCATTTTTTGCAACAGCCCTGGGAACTCCAAGAAAAACAGGAGGGATCCCTTCCCTCCTGTCTCCGAATGGAGATGGGGGAAAGATTGCTGCCTAGATTAAATTTCCGCTTCGAAAAGGGTGGTTTTCTTTGGCTAAAGGTTAAAAAAACCTGGAAGGACTATATCTTGGGGATGTTGGAAAATGTTAAAAGCCAGGTATATTATTCCTGAAAAAGCAAAAATCGGCGTGAAGCTGGTTCTGAAAGATGGTAGTAAGTATTTTTTTCCTCTCGGGCTCCAGGCATAACGGTCCTCCCCGGGGAAATGTTTGTTGCCGGAATTGGGGTGCATAGGGAACAGGGATAAAACCTGGTACAGTGCGCCGAACGAGAAGCTGCAGAAGAAGCAGGGTAAGAAATTGAAATTAAAGACATTCACCCTACCCTATTTATCTCCCGGGAGGGTGAAATCAAAAATTTCCAGGTAAAAAAAGGATCCACCCCTGGATTCTCTGGACAAAGTTCCCTCCTCCCGGAATACCTCGGCCTGGCAGCAAAATTATATTTTTATTTTCCAGCCGGGGATAAAGAATATTCCCGGACAACTCCATCCAGAAGAAATAGGTGGATTGATAGCCCTAGCTCCCCGGGAAGTGATAAACAGCCTGCAGGGAAAAAAGAAATGGCGAGATTTTAAGAGAGCTGGGGCCAGGGTAATTGCCGGCGGGGAAAAACTTAGCGAAGAAACCTTGCTCTATCCCCTGGGAACTGCCCGGGCCCTTGCCACAGTATTAAATGGTCTGGAGAGGTGAAATTATGCCAGAAAAACCTACCGAAGAAATGAAAAGTTTTTTTGATAGCCGTTCGGAGAGTTATGATAAACATATGCAGGAAAACGTGGCTTCATTCGAGGCTTTTTATCGGAAAATAGCTGAACCAATTGTTCCAACAGCTGAACCGGTAAAAATCCTGGATCTGGGATGCGGAACCGGCCTTGAACTGGAAGCAATACTTAAAAGGGCCCCCCGGGCCTTAATTACAGGGATCGATCTATCGGGAGAAATGCTCGGTAAAATGCAGGAGAAATATATTGATTTTTCTAACCAGATCAATTTAATCCAGGGAAATTACCTTAAAGAAGACCTGGGAAAAGGAGTTTTTGCTTACGCTGTTTCGGTAATGACAGTTCACCACCTTCTGCCGGGCCCCAAACAGGAACTTTATACGAAAATTTGCTCCGCCCTGCGCCCGGGAGGGAAATATATCGAAGGGGATTATTATGTTGTTCCGGAAAAGGAAAAAGAATATCTGGAGAAATATAAGGGCCGGGATGAAGAAGGGCGGGGGCAGTATCATATTGATCTTCCTTTTTCACTGGAAACCCAGAAGCAGCTATTTTCTTTTGCAGGGTTTTCCCGGGTAGAATTGGTCTGGGAAGAGGGAGAAAGCGGAATTTTTGTTGCAGAAAAGTAATTTTTCCTTTGGCAAATTTTCCTTGGTTTTGTTCAAAGTTTTCCATATGATTATAACAAGCATTATTGAATCAAATTAGCAGGGTAGCTACCCTGCTAATTTGATTTTGGAGTTGGTTGTTTTATATGGCAATAAAGATTAACCTGGTAAGTTTTTTGCGAGGTATAGTGGGGTTTTTCTTATGGTGTAGATAAATTTAATTGGCGAAGGAAACGGTTTTATAACTGGTCATAAATAATTACAGTATTGCCAATTATTATATCCTGATCCCTGTTATCAAAGATCAAGGTTTCTACTTTTTTGATAAATTCTTCATTGTCTTCCTCATTTAAAATATCTTTATAGATCCCATAATTTGTGGGGCTGTCTGGAAGGATTAAAGCACTAAAACCCTTCAGGTCAATAAAAACAAATATATACCTGGTCGCTTCTCCCTGTTCAATTAATGTACTCTCCTCTACCCGCATTATTGCTGCAATAAATTTTGAGCCCGAAATGGACTCGGGTTGAAAATAAATTATTTGGCCAGATTCAGGGTCTGTTTCATAATCGCCCTTGTCGAAAATAAAACGTTCTGCTTTTTCAAGTCCGTTTCGATCTCTCAAATAAACCTCCAGGTTCGGAAATTCCATGAGTGCTTTCCAGTAACCTACCACGTTAATATTGCCCCATGATTCAGCCACATACCCCGCCATGAAAACGTCCTGAGGGTCTCCAAAAACAGCCATGAATTCCTTATCCCGGTTTATTAAAATAGTTTGACTGATATCAAGGATTCTAGTGGAGTCTCCTGCCCAAAAAAGAAAATCCGAATTTTCGAATGGAAGGGCTTTAATTTTGACTACAGCATCCCTGTCAAGTGAATACGTTCTTTTTGAAACGGTTAGAAGATCTCCACTCTCGTTTGTAATAGCACCATCACCTGCAACTTCAATGGTCAGCTGGTAAGAAATGGTTTTTGCAGGGGTTGAACCGCAACCAGTTATTAGAAGTATAATTTGTCAATAGAATTTATTAGTATTTGATTATATTATTGCTATATAATTATATTTTTTTGTTAAAAAAATTTAAACCTTTCAAATCCTTTAGTTGTTTGGGATCCAATTGGAG
>PWGV01000196.1 GCA_003554585.1 Halobacteroidaceae bacterium
GATTTTCAATCATCCGCTGAATGCATCTCCTCAGAGGCCGGGCCCCGAAGTTGGGATCATAACCCTCTTCAGCCAGATGATTTTTAGCCTCTTCGGTAACCTCAATGCTGATCTCCTGCTCCTCAAGCCGTTCCTCAAGCTCTTCCAGCATCAGATCAGCAATTTCCTTGATATGATCGCGATTTAAGGCATGGAAGACAATCGTCTCATCCAGCCGGTTTAAGAATTCCGGCCGGAAGGTCTTGCGAAGTTCCTTCATGACCTTCTCTTTCATCTCTTCGTACTCTTCCTGCTCCTTATTCTCCAGGCTGGGTTTGAAACCGAGAGCAGCCTGCTTTTCGATCATCTCAGCCCCGACGTTGGAGGTCATAATCACCACGGTATTCTTGAAATCAACATTGCGGCCGTGGGTATCGGTCAGCACCCCGTCCTCCAGGATCTGAAGCAGAATATTAAAGACATCGGGATGGGCCTTCTCAATCTCATCAAAGAGAACCACCGAGAAGGGCTTCCGGCGGACCGGCTCGGTGAGCTGGCCGCCCTCTTCATGACCGATATAACCCGGAGGTGAGCCGACCAGCCGAGAGACCGAGTGCTTCTCCATATACTCCGACATGTCCACCCGGACCATAGCCTCTTCATCACTAAACATGGACTCGGCCAGAGTTCGGGCCAGTTCAGTCTTGCCAACCCCGGTGGGACCTAAGAAGATAAAGGAACCGATCGGCCGTTCCGGAGCCTTTAAACCGGAGCGGGCCCGTCTGACAGCCCGGGAGACGGCCCCGATAGCCTCATCCTGGCCGATCACCCGCTTGTGCAGCTCTTCTTCCAGGTTAAGGAGCTTCTTCTTCTCCTTGATCTCCAGCTTGCTGACCGGAATCCCGGTCCAGCTGGAAACAATATCGGCAATATCATCGGGAGTAACAACGGCATTGCTGCGTCCCTTCTTCTGCTCCCAGTCATTTTTCATCTCTTCCAGCTCATCTTCCAGTTCCTTCTCTTTATCCCGGAGATCGGCAGCATTCTCAAACTCCTGATTCTTGACGGCCGCCTCCTTCTCTTTGCGGACCTCCTCCAGCTTCTTGTTGATCTCCTTAAATTCATCAGGCCGGGTGCTCTTGCTGAGCCGCACCCGGGAAGCGGCCTCATCGATCAAGTCAATAGCCTTATCGGGGAGAAAACGGCCCTGAATGTAACGGTGGGAGAGTTTAACGGCAGCCTCGATAGACTCATCGGTAATCTTCACCTTATGATGAGCCTCATAGGGATCCCTGAGGCCTTTAAGAATATCTATCGTCTCTTCCTGGGTATTCTCCTCGATCAAAATCGATTGAAATCTCCGCTCTAAAGCGGCGTCTTTCTCAATATGCTTGCGGTACTCATCGAGAGTGGTCGCTCCAATGGCCTGCATCTCACCCCGGGCCAGGGCCGGCTTTAAAATGTTGGCGGCATCAATGGCACCTTCCGCCGCCCCGGCACCAACCAGAGTATGGAGCTCATCGATGAAAAGAATAATCTTACCGCTCTTTCTGATATCCTCCATCACAGCCTTAAGCCGTTTCTCAAACTCACCCCGGTACTTGGAACCGGCAACCAGTGAGCTTAAGTCCAGGGCCACCACCCGCTTGTTAAGAAGGGGATCGGGCACCTCTTCCCTGTTAATCTTCTCGGCCAGACCCTCAATAATGGCGGTTTTACCCACCCCGGGCTCACCGATCAGCACCGGATTATTCTTGGTCCGCCGGCTTAAAACCTGAATCACTCTCTGAATCTCAACATCCCTGCCGATCACCGGATCAAGTTTGCCTTCCTGATCCATAGCCGTGAGATCCCGGCTGTACTCATCCAGGTTGGGGGTATCGCTGTCCTTCTCGGCAGTCTTTGAGCCACCACCCTGCTGGCCACCCAGCATCTGAATTATCCGTTCTCTGATCTCCCGGGGGTCACCACCGAGCTGGGCCACGACACTGGCACCAACTCCTTCGCCCTCCCGGATCAGCCCAAGCAGCAGATGCTCGGTGCCGATATAGTTATGCCCTAATCTCCGGGCCTCATCCATGGAAAGATTGAGCACCTTCTTGGTCCGGGGTGTCAGGCCGATGGCCTGACTGCCGGAACCCTGCTTGCGCTCACCTTCTCCCACAATCTCTTTGACCTTATCCTGTACCTTATCATAGGAAAGACCCTTCTCCTGCAGCACAGCACCGGCGATTCCCTGCTCTTCCTTGATCAGACCCAGCAGAATATGCTCGGTCCCTACATAATTATGGTCCATCTCCCGGGCCGCCTCCTCGGCATAGCCCAGCACCTTACGAGCTCGTTCGGTAAATCTTTCAAACATATTAGCCACCTCCATTTAGGGTGAATCAAGCATGATTGTCTCGGTTTTATACATACATCTTTATATATACACCTTTATATATACCTTAAAACATACTTGACTTTATTTTGTAAAACCTTAGCTTTTTTGTAAAAACATATAACTCCGCTCATTCTTGCAAAAACACAACTTAGTAATGTCAGGGTTAAAGAATCATTTAGTAATGCTGAAGATAATGCTTAGTAATGCTGAAGATAATGCTGAAGATAA
>PWGV01000155.1 GCA_003554585.1 Halobacteroidaceae bacterium
TGGGCATGCTGGACAACCATCTGCAGATGGACCGGGAGGATTATCTGGCCTCAGTGGAGGCGCTGCTTCTGGAGGATGAATTCGGGGTTGTATACTGGGATGAGCCCTGGCTGGTATTGAAGAGAGGCGTGGAAGGAGAGGATGTTGTTGACGATGTCATGGCGAGGGTGGAGGAGCTGCGGGGGAAATGGTGAGAATCTGTGAACCGTGAACCGTGAACTGTGAACCGGACGTCGGATATCGGACGTCAGATATCGGCAAGAGAGAAGAGTAAGAAAAATGTACCGCCCGCTGCGCTTGATCCCGCACTCACTTGTATTTTGATATTATTACTTTGGCATATTTTTTACTATTAAAGTCACCCAAGTGAATGCGGGACAAGCTCAAGGCAGACGGCTAAGGCAGACGGTAGATTTTCCTGCGGGGGACTTCCCCGCAGGAAAGGTGCCATGCCTTCGGCATATAACAAAGTCTTTCTTCATGCCTGCCTTCAGTCGAGCAAAGCGGGTGGCTAAAAATTCTTACAGAGGTCGGATTTTAACCGGACGTCGCCCCAGTTAAATCACGCCGTTATTTTGACAGTCCCCCTGAAGGGGAGCTGTCTTCACGGGGTGGAGATGTCTGATTCCAGGGATGAAGCATAATGAAGACTCTTAAAAGTAAAAAACTTGATCAGCCGAAGTTGAAAGTTAGCAGGGTTGAGAAAATACCTTTCTGCATATTCATGAGTGCGTTAGGATTTGTGCTGTTTTCCTTCGTGCTCATTTATCTGGTGGACTTGAGAAATTTCCTTGGTTCCCGGGATCTGCTCTATTCTTTGGATCAAAGTGCTTTCCGTTTTCATGTTAGACCCTTCATGTTTTTCCATCTGTACCGTGAAGGCGGAGTTGCTGAGAATCTTCAATGGCTTTTTCTTGGGGCGACAGCAGTCATTTCGGCTTTTATAGCAGGCAGTATGTACAATCGTGAGCGTATTGTCTTTTGTTTTTGGATAGTTATGGCTGTAGCCTTTACCTTGATGCTTATTGAAGACGCAGGTAACCCCCGTCATACACTCAGGGGATATGTTCAGGCAGTATTTTCAGAGACTGAAAGAGGTATGATTGGTACAATGGCGGAAGGTATTTATTTTACAATCCTTGCTGCAATTCCAGTTTATGCTTTTTGGCATTATAGAAAACCGGTCATGGCAGACCGCCGTAGTGCGGGCTATCTGCTAACCGGATTTATTGGATATGGCAGTGCAGCTGCTTTATCTTTTACCGGAACTGGCCTTGGGACCTATCTCTGGCTTGGAGGGAAAGTCCGTTCAGCCATGCTTTTTCTGGCTGACGATGAGACTGCTGGTCAGTGGTTGTACTATGAAAAACAAGCCGGAGGTCCTTTTTTTCATGTAATGTTGATGGACTGGATGGTGGAAGAGTCTATTGAACTTATGGCAGCAGCAGCATTCTGTGCATCTGCTGTGGCGTTCCTATTGTATGTCCGAAGAACATACGGTCTGTGAAGTCAGTTGGGGCTGAGGTTTCTAACCGGAAGTCGGGTGTCGGAAGTCAGATATCGGTAAGAGAAAAATTAGAGGTCAGAGATCGTATTATTCGTGATCTGTGAACCGTGATCTGTGACCTGGAAGAATTTTAACCGCCCGCTGCGCTCGACCAAGGCAGACGGCTAAGGCAGACGGTAGATTTTCCTGCGGGGGACTTCCCCGCAGGAAAGGTGCCATGCCTTCGGCAAGTACTTGGATGGCTGTAAGGCCTGCGGACATCGGATATCGGACGTCGGATTTCAGAAGGGAAGCGTTATGAAAGCTCTTAAAATCAAGAAGTCTGCTCATACAAAGCCAAAGTCGAAAACCAGCAGGGTTGAGAAGATCCCATTTTATATATTCATGAGTTCAGTAGCGTTTATTTTGGTTGCTCTTGTGCTCGTTTATCTGGTGGATCTGCGTAACGTATTTGGTTCTCGTGATTTTCTTATATCCTCCTTTCCTCAACGTCCATTCCTTTTTCATCATTTATTCAGTGAAGCAAAGCTCATTGAGTTGTTTCAATGGCTTCTTCTTGGAGGAACCGCGCTCGTTTCAATGTTTATATCCGGACTAATGTATAATAAAGATCGCAACGCCTTTTTGTTCTGGGCAGTCATGGCTGCAGCATTTACTCTTATGCTTATAGAAGATGCAGGCAACCCTCGTCATATAATTAGGTTATACGTAGAATCAATTTTTTCAGACCCTCTAGGGCTAGCAGGAATGGCATCTGAGGCTATCTACTTTACAATTTTAGCCTCAATCCCAATCTATGCTTTGCTGCATTATCGCATACCAGCCATGAAAGACTTCCGTGCTGCACGTTATCTAATCACCGGGTTCATTGGCTATGCTATGGCGGCATTTTTATCCTTTACTGGAAGCAGAGTTCCAATTAGCGATGAAGCACTATATATTTATATTCTAAGTACACGACAATAATTTTTGATTATTTTCCATAGCATTTACAAATATCAACTATCAAGAAAAGCTATAAGATAAATTCAATGCACAGTGATTTAAAAAATGTCATTTTGAAATAAA
>PWGV01000114.1 GCA_003554585.1 Halobacteroidaceae bacterium
AGAAATAACTAGAAAAAACTGCCAATAAGAAAAATACTGGCAGTGGTAGTTCACAATTGTTATGCTCCTTGCTAAGAAAACAAAGTTATCCTTTATGGTAAGCTATTTTCAGTTCTGTGTATTGCACATACTTTTTTCCCGGTACAAATGATAGATGGATACCGTATCCCGATCCACATTCCCGAATATGATAAATATCGCTATGACCTCTAAAAAGCCCAGAAGATAAACAGTAAGAATAAGGGTCATGAAATAGCGGGTGTCAAAGAAAAAGGACAGGACAACCAGGAAAAAAACCAGAACGGCACACAGACGGAGAAGACCGGTATGCATCATAATTGGTTTACCAAATTTCACAGTGGATATAAGGAATGAAAGAAGTAAAAGGCCTATTATAATCCATAAAAAAGTCATGTTGAAATGCACCACATCCGGGAAAAGGTAATAAAGGAAGTAGGCGGAGGCAAGATAAAAAAACAAATCGGCAAAGGAATCAAGAGTTTTCCCCAGTTCTGTTCTTTGATTCAATCGCGTTGCCACCAGCCCATCAAAGTAATCGGTGGAACCCAGGATAAGAAAAAGGGAGAAAAAAAGCCATCGTTGCCCGGAATAAAGGGCTAAAAACAGGAAGGGAAGAAAGATTAGGCGGGAGATAGAAAGGGCGTTTGCCGCTGTAAACCAGTCTTTTTTTGCCATAGGTCACCTCAATGGGAAAAATAATCCGCGTTTTGTTAATAATTATATCCTAGTTTTGCATTATTGCAAATAATCTTCTGGCAACAAATGGATTTGAACATCAATCTTTTTTGCATTTTCCAGCCCATAATCTACATTCACAAAATATGGCTTTGACAAAACAAAACGAAAAATTCAGATTGCAATAAGGAATGCAACAAGGGCGAGAAACCAAATGTTATTAAAACCGGCCAGAAAAAGTTTTTTCCTTTTTCTGTCTTGAGAGAAAAGGCCAAACCTATTTTAATGCGTATTTCTCAAAGAGTAAAGTTGTTTGTGGCAATAAAAAAACACATAAAATTGCGGGGGAAAATAAAGTGTTAAAAATAAAGGAACTACCTCCAGGCATCCTGAAAAACCCCCCTTATAACCCGACTCAAAAGAGGCAAAGAAAGGGTGCTCAAGGATGTTAAAATTGAACATATCACATACTTACTGAATATAATGAGATAAATAAATTGATACATATCTCGGGGTGCTTGGATAGTCATTTCGGGAGTTCCAGGCAGGATTTCGGAAACATTCGGACACCGTAACGGGAAAATAGGACACCTGGTAAAATTTATGGCAATCTATGTTTTTTCGCCGCTATTCTCTGCAAAAAAAACCTTGCCAAAAACAGTGATAACTGATTACCTGAAAGATTATTGTGAAATAATGGTCCACAGAAGCCTAATTTATTTTTCCCAAGGAAAGGTAAATTAGGTTTCTGTGGATAATGTTGTGGAAAGGAGAACTTTCGGTTCAAAATCTCCAATTTAAAAGGTCCAAGCCGATTATTTTCTTGTTTTACGAGCCAGTTCATTCTCAGGAAGGATTGATTTTTAAAGGCTTTTCCGGGTTCTGTAAACCAATCATAAGAGTATCGCCGTTCGTGTCTCCTGGCAGGATTTGATCTTGAGAGTTGTTAAATATGCTGTTTGTGTTCTTGAGCAGGAGGAGGAAACAATCAGATATCGAAAAAAGATATTGAGATGTGAGGGACTGCAAGTAACAAAATCGAAGTTTTCCCTGGAAGATTTTAAAAGGCTTTCTTTTGGACTTGCTGTCTAGCTAGTTTTACCGGTAAAGATTTTACAAAAAATTTTGAACTAGTCCCTATTGCTCTTGTCAAGAGAAAAGTTTACAGGGGTGCTAAAGTAAAAGTGTACCACCCGGGAACAAACAATATGCAATTTTTATACAATAAGCCCTCTTGTAACGATAGCTTTCCCCATCAAATGTTAAGATTTTGCTGTTATGGACTAACCGGTTGAAAATAGCAGTTGTTAACGGTAACAGCAGGGAAATCGGAAAAACCCTTTCTCAATGCCTGGCGAGGTAAGGAATTAAGTTAAATGTTTGCTCTATATAAAAAGGAACTGATGGTTTTGCCTGAGGATTTTCTTTCCGGATACGGGTAAAAAGAAGGAATACCGTACCTTGAAAAGGTTGATGTTTGGGACGGATCCTTTGTTAAAGCATTTGCCCAGAATACCAAAGATTTGCAGGGAGTTCCGGATATCCTGCTGATTAATGCGAAAAGGACTGATCGACAGCACCGATTTCTGGCAGAAAAGCCAGTGGAAGAGTGGCGTGATATCATTGAAGTGAACCTTGCGGGGAGTTTTATCACCCTGAAAAGGTTCCGGCCCCTTATGGCAGAAAAAGGGGAAAACTAATAATCGTTTATTTTCTTCTGGGACAGAATTGGCATGGAAAAGCCACTGCGGGCAACTGCTGTACATCCAAATTCGGATTACAGGGATTGTTGGAAGTAAAGGTCCAGGAATACAGGGATGCGGGGGCAAAGATAAATGCCCTTTACCCTGCGGAATGATAAACACCGGGTTTTTTCCCCAATGGTTCCCGGCAAAAAGGAGAACCTTGCCTGATCCGGAAGTTCTTGTGTGACCATTTCTTTTCCTGTTCGGACTTCCGCCGGGTTCTCTCTCGGGCGGGTCCATAAGTGGAAAAGGTTGCGAGAAGATGCGGATTACCGCAAATATTTTTCAGAAAGGGGAAGAAGGAATGAATGTCCAAACCATTAAAGGTCCTGTAGCCCCGGAAAAATTAGGCACAACCTATACTCACGAACACCTGATCTGTTATCCCCCGGCTATAGCAATGAAAGAGGATTATGATTTTGAGCTGCCCCAGGAAGAAAAAGCCATTGAGGAACTGAAATATTTTAAGGAGGCAGGAGGTGACTGTCTTGTGGAGGGAACGGCCATCGATTACGGCCGGGACCCGGAAGCCCTGGGGAGAATAGCGGAGGCTGTAGATGTCCACATTGTTTTTACAACCGGTTTTAACAAAGGTCGGTTCTATCCAGACTGGGTTTTTAAGATGGATGTTGATGCCCTGACAGAGCTTATGACCAGAGAAATTGTGGAGGGTGTTGGTGATACCGGGTTAAAAGCGGGGATTATAAAAGGAGGGAGCTGGTATAATGTAATCCTTCCTAAAGAAGAAAAAGTGATCCGCGCGGTGGGCCGGACCCACAATAAAACCGGTGCTCCCATCTGGCTGCATACCGAGGCCGGCACGATGGGACTGGAACAACTTGATTTGCTGGAAGAAGAAGGTGTAGATTTAAACCGGGTTTGCCTGGGTCATATTGATAGGAATCCTGATCCGTGGTACCACAAAAAAATCGCTGCCCGGGGGGCTTATCTCGGGTATGATTGCCCGGGGAAAATTAAATATGGTCCTGATTCAACCCGGGTGAATCTCATAAAAGAAATTCTTGATGCCGGCTATGAAAAGCAGTTGTTAATTTCCGGAGATATGGGGCGGCGTTCTTACCTGACCTCTTATGGCGGTGGACCGGGCTTCTCCTTTCTTTTAAATAAATTCATCCCCCGCCTTCTTGATGAAGGACTGGAAGAGAAAGAGATAGAACAGATCTGGGTAAAGAACCCTGCAACCTACTTATCCTTTTAAAGGAAGTGGCAAGATGAATAGAAAGGGCTTTATAGAAAAGGTGGAGTCCCAAAAACTTATTGCCATCTTGCGGGGTATGACCCCCGCAAAGGTGGATTTTGCCTTGGAGATTTTAAAAAGCACAGCGCTCCAACTTGTAGAAATAACCATGGATACCCCAGGGGCAGTGGATATGGTAAAAGAATACAGTAAAGACGAAGAACTGATTATGGGAATGGGGACCATAACCTGTTATGAAGAACTGGAAAAAGCTCTCGGGGCAGGAGCAAAATTTATTGTTACCCCCATTCTTTCTAAGGAGGTCCTCGAAGGATGTAACCAGGCAGAAGTTCCCATTATATGTGGTGCTCTCACCCCCAGTGAAATAATGACAGCCTGGCGCGGGGGAGCGGACCTGGTCAAGGTTTTTCCGGCCTCTGCAATGGGACCCTCTTATATCAAGAGAGTCCTTGGTCCGCTCTCCGGGGTAAAATTAGTTCCCACCGGGGGAATAAACCAGGAAAATTGTAAAGCATACCTTGAAGCAGGAGCTATAGCCCTGGGAATGGGAAGCAGTTTATTTAACAGGAAGGCCTTTGACGAGGGGGATAAAAGCAGCCAGCGGGAGCATTTGCAATCTCTTATTGCGAGTATCAGAGAACATTAAACCAAACATGGTGGAGAGCAGAATGGCAATTTCCCCTCGAAGTTTTATTAATTTCCTACCGTGGGAGCTGGAGTTACCTTTACTGGAAGCCTCCGCAGGTAGGAAAACAACTTTTTTCAATTGACCGGGGAGGAATACGCAAATATCGGTATATTCTGGTCATTTGACTAATAAAAAAAAGCTACTGGGGAAAAACCAAACCCGTTAGCCTTTTTTCAATGGCGGAGGAAGGGAGACTCGAACTTCAAATATTTCGTTTTCAATGGATTTCAAGTTTTATTTATGGGTAAAGGAGATAAATAAATACTAAAAAAGTTATTTATAACTTAAATTATCACTAATGTACCTATCTAGCCCCAGAGGGTGTTTGTGGCAAAATTAAAATACAGAGAACAGCCGTGGAAAATAAAGTGTGAAAAAAGGAGGGAATCCCCTCCAGTCATCCTGGAATAAAACTGCTGAGAACCCGAATAAAAAAAGCAAAGAATGGGTGTTAAAGTTTGCTCAAATTGAATATAACCAATACTTCCTGAATATAAAGGCTAAGTATATCGATGCAAATTTCGGGGAGATCCGGCCGGGGTATGGGGGAACTAGGAAAACTTGTAAAATTAATGGCAAACTATGTTTTTCCTCGCCATTCTCTGCAAAAAAATCTTGCCAAAAACAGTGATAACCCATTACCTGAAATGTTATTTTGATAGAAGGGTCCCCAGAAAAGGGTAATTAGCCTTCTTTGGATAATCATCTGGAAGGGGATCTTTCTGTTCATAATCTCCAATTTTTAAGATCCAAGGTGATTATTTGCTTTTTAACGAGCTAGTTCTTTCCCAGGACAAAATGATGTGGTGCGGTTTTCGTGGCTTTGAAAACTAATTATAAAAGGATAAACGACCGAATTTCCTCGCAGGATTTCATCTTGGGGTTTGTTGAATATGCTATTTTTAACCTCGAGCAGGAGGAAGAAACCATTAGATATCGAATAAAGAAAGTGAGATGTGAGGAACTGAAAATAAAAAAACTGAAGTTTTTCCTCGAAGATTTGAAAAACATTTTCTTTTGAACCTGCTCCCTAGCTAGTTTTGCCGCTACAGATTTTACAGAAAAATTGGACTTGATCGTATTTAGGTATTGAATAAAAAAACTGGAAAATACACATTTTGCTTTATAATCTCCGGTTTTTTGGGTATAGAATCTTTTTAATGATCTTTCGGGGCATATTTCTGGCCTGCTTCAGAGGATCTTTATAGATTATTAAAGGTCGGAGAGATTGGTTTGATTGGAGGTACATATAATTACCATGAGTGAAAACCATAATTCCTCAAGAAAAGGATCTTATGGTAAAAACCGGGGTGGCAGTCGTTATTTTGTAAACAATAGATTATATGATGGGCCCCGGCGGAGAACTTCAAATTTCAAAAAGAAGAAATCCGATAACAAACCTCCATTTTTTGTTATTCTTATTTTGATTCCAGTGCTGCTTTTGCTGGGCATCTTTATACTCCATACTCCCCAGGCCACACTGGTAATAGAGGCCTCGGACGGGGGGACTGTTCTGCAGCCCGGGGTGGGTAATTTTTCGGTTGACCGCGGCGAAATGACCACGGTCTCTGTACAACCCGAAGAAGGCTGGCAGTTTAAGGGCTGGGAAGGGGATGCCGCGGGTCCGGATGATACCCTGTTACTGGAAATGAATGGTGACAAAGAGGTCCGAGCTGTATTCGAACCCATTGAATACAGTTTTCGGGGTGAAGTTGAAGGTCGGGGGGAGTTGCAAGTATCTCCACAAAAAGAAACCTACCTCCACGGGGAAAGGTTGGTTTTGGAAGTTAAGGCAAAAGAAGGCTGGGAATTTAAGGGCTGGGAAGGGGACGCCGCAGGTGTGGCTAATACCCTGGAGCTGGAAATGAAGGATGACAAGGGAGTCCGGGCTGTATTCGAACCCATTGAATACAGTTTTCGGGGTGAAGTTGAAGGTCAGGGGGAGTTGGGAGTATCTCCGCAAAAAGATACCTACCGGCATGGGGAGAGTTTGGTTTTAGAAGTTAAGGCAAAAGAAGGCTGGCAATTTACGGGCTGGAAGGGAGATGCTTCGGGAGAAGAACCAAAGACCCCCCTGGAGGTAGACCGAGACCTTGAAGTTCTGGCGGTTTTTTCACCCCGGGAATATACTGTTTCGCTGAATGTTGAAGGTGGAGGGGGTACCGAGATTTCACCAAAAAGAGATTCTTACTCCCATGGTGATACTATTAAAATCAGGGCCCTGGAGAAACCTGGTTTTAGGTTTTCCCACTGGAGGGGGGACTTTTCCGGGGGAGAAAACCCCGCAGAAGTACTTGTGGATAGAAATATTCAAGCAAGTGCTGTTTTTGAAAGACTACCTTCCCTATCGGAGGGTGATACGGGAGATAAAGTTCTATATCTGCAGAAACAGCTGGCCGTTCTGGGTTTTTATCCAGATTCGCCGGATGGAAGTTTCGGATTGCAGACCAGGCTTGCAGTAAAAAAGGCTCAGATTTTCTTTGGCCTTAGCGTTGATGGCGTGGTGGGCTCGGAAACATGGTCCGCACTGGAAAGTGAACGGGGAACCTTTCTATATACTGTCCGGAGGGGAGATACTCTCTGGGCTCTTGCCCAGAGGTGGAACACCACCGTCAGCCATATCCGGGATAGCAACAACCTGTCCAACCCCGATCTGCTGGTTCCGGGAGATGAGCTCTTGATACCCGGTGTTGGAGAGGTATTGCCGGTTAAGGACCTGCACTGGCAGGAAGTAAGAGGACTTCTGCCCCGGGAAGGGCAAGCGATAATTACAGATGTGGAAACGGGTCTGAGTTTTCGCGTTCGGAGGTATGGGGGTACCTACCATGCTGATGTTGAACCGCTGACCGCACAGGATACCGGTGTTCTGCGAAGAATATACGGCGGGGCGTGGGGCTGGGAAAGGAGAGCGGTCATAGTTGCAATTGGGAGCGAGTTGATCGCGGGATCCATAAACGGTTATCCCCATGGAGGACAATCAATTACCCATAACAATTTTCCCGGGCACATATGCCTGCATTTTCGAGGCAGCAGCCTGCATCTAAACAATAGTTCGGACCCACAACATCAGGCAGAGATTGAAAAGGCAGCGGAAAGCACCTGGCCTGCTGGCTATTGATGAGCTGCTGGAAAAGAGGGAAGGGCACCCATTTCCAACCTGTTTCAGCAATGAGTTTGAGACGGTTAACACCCCAATTTGTCTATCCCTTTAGTGAGTTTAAAGAATTTTTTTGGGAGGAAAAAGATTATGATAGATAAAAGGACTTTAGTTGTAGTTTTGGCGATGGTTTTGTTGTTGGTCAGCAGCAGTGTGCTGGCCAGCCAACACGAAGAAATTCTGCTTCAGGCCAGAAATGCCTATTTCGCAGGAGATTACCAGGAGGCAGAAAGCCTTTTTATTGAACTCAAGGATAGAGAAGGTTATGAGTGGGAGGCAAATTTCTATCTGGGGATGATCTATCTGCAGAAAGAACAACTGGAAGAAGCCGACCTGCATATGCAAAAAGCTTATAGTATGCGCCCGGATAATTATTTCACTCTGGTCAATTACGCCCGCGTCCTTTACCGCCAGGGGCACCAGGAAGAGGCGAGTGAAATGTTGAATCAGGTACCCGAAGAAAAAAGAACAACCAGTGAAAGTTATTATAATACCCGGGGCCTGTTGGCCATGGCTGTGAACGAATATGAATCCGCTATTGAATACTTTTTACAGGCTTTAGAAGTTAACCCGGAAAACTACTACGTGCTGAATAACCTGGGACTGGCCCTGATCCAAACTGGTAATTACCAGGAGGCAAAAGAACATCTGGATAAAGCAGTTGAACAGGACCCTCCTGTAGCATTCATCTATAATAACCTTGGCCTGGTGTATGAAAACCTGAATCAACTGGAATTAGCAAGGGATAATTATGAACGCGCCGTTGAACTAAACCACGAACAGGCCCAGGAAAACCTAAACAGGGTTTTGGCCAGGTTGGAAGAATAAAGAAGCTGTCAGGAAAAGTTATGACCCGGTAGGCTGGGGACCGGGGGTGGTAAAGCAGGAAAATGCTGTCTATTCACCTTCGTTTCAGGGAAAATAAACAGAGCAGTTTCATAAAAAGATACTATTCACCCCCGAAAAATCCAAAGGTCCCGATTATTTGTAGAGCAGTGGTTAACCCGGGGCAATTAGAAACACACTCTGGCCCTCGAACTTTTCCGGGGGCTGTTTTTTATCAGGAAAGAATTACAGGCTAAAAGTTTTCCTGCCGAACTTTTTTTGCTGGCGATAAGATTAAATTCCTTTTTTTGAAGTTCTCTTTGACAGGGACTGTTGAAAGGTTATAATTAAAACAGGGTAACCCTATTTTGGGGAAACAGGGCTGAATCTGAAAGGGCAACCTGCGGGGTTGAAAATACTCGGGTTGAGCCCGGGGAAAAGTTACCCTTTTTTGATAATAGCAGGGGGGGTAGGCTAAATGGCTGGTGGGTTGAAAAAAATAATTCTGGTTCTTCCACTGCTTCTCTGCTTTCTCACCATGTCTTTTACTGCTTTAGGAGAAGCACCGGAAAGAAAGATTGTTATTGAACTCTCCAATTTCCGGCTTTTTCTTTATCAGGATGGGGTTAAGATTCGAGTTTACCCCGTCGCCATAGGCTCTTCCGTTTCACCCACACCTGTGGGAGAAGCTAAGATTGCCAGCAGGGTCTACTACCCTACCTACTACCCCCGTGACTGGGGCAAGAAAGGACTTTCTCCTGTCCTCCCAGGACCTGATAATCCTGTTGGGACCAGATGGCTTGGTTTAAGTCTGCCCAATTATGGAATTCATGGAACCAACAATCCTGGTTCAATAGGTAAAGCTGTTTCCGAAGGGTGCATCAGAATGTTCAATGAGGACGTTGAAGAGCTTTTTGAGATGGTTCGGGTTGGAACCCCGGTAAGAATTGTGCAAAAAAAAGATGACAGTGGCTGGCCCCAGGAACAGGTAGAAAAATTAAGTCCAGAAGTAAACCCGGGTTTGTTTCTGGTTCAGGTAGGGGCTTTTGAACATAAAAATAATGCACTGCGGGAACAGGGGAAATTAAAAGCTGCAGGTTATACTGCGGAAATATACAGCAACGGTTTATTCCAGGTTTGCCTTGCAGATTATTTTTCCTGGCTTGACGCGAAATTGGTCCAGTTTGAACTGGAACGACTGGGGTTCGGTGTTTTTATTAAATTTTACAAGGAAGAGTGATCTGCTCCGGGTACTCCTGGGGGTGAGGTTGAAATATAGCAATTCAGGGTATTTCCAACCCGCCCTCTTTCTTTTTTTCTTAATTTATCATCCCTTATTTCCATTAAATTTCTGCAAAGAGTTAAGTGGAATGAAATTTAACAGAACTGATAATTAGGTAGGGAGGTTAAAGATGAGTTACATCGATTTACATATCCATTCGTCCTACAGCAATGATGGAGAGTTTGAACCGGAAGAATTGGTTGATCAAGGATTAGAGAGAAAAATAAGGTATTTTTCTATTACAGACCACAACTGTGTAAGGGGCATACATGAAGCAGAGTTGTACGGGAAAGATAAAGATATTGAAATAATTCCAGGAGTAGAATTGGATTGTTCTTTTGATACCGTTGACCTTCATGTTTTAGGTTACGGGATAAATTATCAAAACCCGGAATTTAATGAGATAGAAGAAAGTATTATATCTCAGGAACAGACTGCTTCCCAGGAACGGATAAAGCTGGTTCGGGAAATGGGGATAGATTTTTCCGATGAAACTATTGCGGATTTATCCAAGAATGGAATAGTTACCGGGGAAATGATTGCTGAGGCTGCTATGCAATTTGATAGAGAGCAAAAAAACTCGCTACTCCAGCCTTATTATGAACATGGTTCTAGAAGTGATAACCCCTATGTCAATTTTTACTGGGATTATTGTGCTCAGGGTAAGCCCGCCTATGTTGAAGTAGAATTTATTAAATTACAGGAAGCGATTAAAGTTATTGAAGAAAATGGAGGCGTTCCTATTTTAGCCCATCCCGGAAAAAACGTTAAAGAAAATGGGGGTTTACTGGAGGCTATTAGGGGCTGCGGTATTAAAGGAATTGAAGTTTATAGCAGTTACCATAGTACAAAGCAAATATTTTTTTATAAAGATTTTGCCCGGAGATATAATTTGCTCTTAACCTGTGGTAGTGATTTTCATGGAAAAACCAAACCCAGTATATCAATAGGGGATGCAAGTTGTGAGGATAATGAAGAAGAAATAATTGCCGCACTGAAAGGGATATTAAACAGTTGATTTTTTGTTAACCAATAGGGAAATTCTGCCCTCCTCCATAAAATTCGAACTGGATTGACTGGCACCAAAGGAAAAAACCATTCTGGAGTTGGAATAAAAGAGATGGGGTATTTTAGAAAGAACCCCAGTTGGTTAAATGAAGCTTAAGGGTTGGGAAGAAGGGGAAAAGAGAAAAAAAGATTAGTATTAGAAAAGCAGCATTGATATCCTGCCTGGTGGGAAGGGTTCCCGGATCAGCTAGAAAAAATAGAAGTTGCAAGAAGAAAGTTGTTTCTGCAGGGTGTTCAGGAGCAGGTTTTGGGGGCCCAGCGGGTAGGACAGAAGGTTTCTTGGAGTAAACAAATCAAAGAAAATTGGTTAAGAAATGGGGGAATGAGTATGGATCGAAAATGGATTGGTGCACTCTTGATTTTTCTAGGTATGTTTTTTCTGCTATCAAATCTGGGGATTTTTCGTGGAGAATGGGCCCTTCTGATTTTGGGTGGGGGCTTCATTGGTGTATACTGGGCTTCCGGGAAAACGGCAGATGGCAGAAATGTGGGCTTTCTGATTCCCGGATGTATTTTAATCATGCTCGGCTTTTTTGTTATTCTGGAAGCTACCCTGAAGCAATGGGGGGTTGAAGGATATTTCTTTTTCTCTTTTATTGGCATGGCCTTCATTCTTGTATATTTAATCCACAACCGGCAACTTTCAGATGCTCCTGAAGGGAGGCGAAACTGGCCACTATATCCTGGTTTATCACTCTTTGGCTTCACCCTGTTTCTTTTTGTTGTGACCCGGCTGGATACGGATATTGGACGTATGTTCTTGAATAACCTTTTTCCCATTGGACTTTTGGTGGCTGGTGCAATTCTGCTCTTAAAATCCTATTCGAAGAAGCAGAACTAGTGTATCGATTTTTGTTGACTGAAGAGGGTTAGGAGACAAAATGCTGCCCTTTGGGGTTTTGGACCCTTTCATTGGGGAAATAATCGTCAAGGGGATTCCACATTATCAAATTAATAGTTTCATTAAATAATACCTCTCGAAGGAGGGGTATTATCTGTGAATCAAAGAGCAAGATAGGGAAAAGAAGGATCCAATCATTGGTTATTGGAAAAAGCACTGGTTTTTTTAAT
>PWGV01000084.1 GCA_003554585.1 Halobacteroidaceae bacterium
TGCTGCATTTCCCTTGAGGTAACGCTTTATACTGAGTGGAACACTCCTCAGTAAAAGTTCTTTTGTTCCGAATTCTTCAATAGTAAAATTCAAACCTTCCAGGTAAGAAATAATTTCTTTTTTCTGTTCTACCTGGGCAGGATCCAGGGAGATGGGAATGGGCGTTAAAAGGTTTTCCCGGGGGGAATTTTTCTCTTTTACCTCTTTTTGCAGCTGGTTGTAAAGAAGGCGTTCGTGGGCCGCATGCTGGTCAATTATATATATGCCGTCGGGACATTCAACAAAAAGATAGGCCTGCCGAACCTGAAAGATCTTGTAGACAGGATCATAGGCGGTTTCGGATTTTTCTTCCACCCCTGAATCTTTCTTACCCCCAACCTTTTCGGCGGTGGTTTGAGAGGGAAAAAGATGTGTTTTCTCAGCAGGTTTTTGTATTTTCTCTTCCGGGGAGGCCTGCTGGCCCTGGTTTTTCCCACCCCCAACCTTTTGAGGGAGGTTTTCTCTGATCAGGCTGGTTAAATTTTGCGCCAGGGTTTCCAACTGGCTGAAGCTGACCTCTCTCTTGGTTGGGTGAACATTAATATCGAGGTGGATGGGATTGACCCGGAAAAAAATTAAAGCCTGAGGTACTTTACCGGGAGGCAGCATTTCTTCATATCCATCGACAACGGCCTGGATCAACCGCCGGTTATAAAAGGGACGGTTGTTTACAAAAAGGTAAATCCCTCTCCGGGTAGAGCGAGCGATAGGGGGCAGCCCCAGAAATCCTTCTATTTCAACGTAATTTTTCTCCACCGGTTTTAGTTCCAGGAAACTTTCTTTTTCTTCATGGTTGAAAATATCACCCCAGGCAGTTAAAACGTTTCCCCTGCCTCCTGTTCTGATCACCTGTTTATTATTATTCAATACTTTAACCCTGATCCCGGGATGGGCCAGGGCCAGGGGGATGGCCTGTTGTAAAATGTAACCGGTTTCCCGCCGGGGATCACTTAAAAATTTTTTCCTGGCCGGGGTATTATAAAAAAGGTCCTGGACCTCGATGCTTGTTCCCTGCGGAGCCCCTACAGGCTTGATTTCTCCTCTTTTCCCTCCCTCGACCGCTACCCGCATTCCTTTTGCACTGTCTCGGGTTCGAGAGGTAATACTTACCCGGGAAATACTTACTATGGAAGCAAGAGCTTCTCCCCTGAACCCCAGGGAAGTAAGCCGCCATAAATCGTCTATGCCTTCAAGCTTGCTCGTTGTATGGCTCTGAACAGCCAGCTGGAGATCTTCTGCAGTCATCCCCTCGCCATCATCAGTGATCTGGATCCTATCCCTGCCACCGTCAGTAAAGCTTACCTGGATATTTTTTGCTCCAGCATCTATGCTATTTTCCAGGAGTTCTTTTACCACAGAAGCAGGTCGTTCGATTACCTCTCCTGCCGCAATTTTATCTATTACCTCTGGAGGCAGGGCTTTAATTTTGGCCATTTTTACCATCCCCGTTAATCAGTTTTTGAACCTTTTTCTGCAATTTATGGACCTGATTTAAAGATTCCAGGGGGGACTGTTCCATAAAATCTATAGCCGAGAGTTCCTTGAGTAGTTTTTTCATATTTTCCTTGTCGGAATCGGGAAAAAGAGGAACACGCCTGGGTGGTGGTGGTTGAACCCTGTGGTCCTTTTTTTCCAGGGAATTAAGAATCTCCCTGGCCCGGAAAAGGACTTCTGGGGGAATTCCAGCCAGGCGAGCCACGTGGATCCCATAGCTTTCATCGGTGCTGCCTTCTTTGATTGTATGCAAAAAGATTACTTCCTCACCCTGTTCTTCCACAGCAACATTGTAATTGCGCAGGCCCTTTTCCTTTTTGTCCAGGACCGTCAGTTCGTGGTAATGGGTGGCGAAAAGGGTGCGGGCTCCAATTCTACTGGGATTGTTAATATACTCTGTTACGGCCCAGGCTATACTGAGCCCGTCATAGGTTGAAGTCCCCCGCCCTACTTCGTCAAGCAGAATCAGGGAACGAGAGGAAGCAGAATTAATTATCTGGGCTACCTCATTCATCTCAACCAGGAAGGTGCTCTTACCCCTGGTTAAATCGTCTGTTGCCCCCACCCGGGTAAATATTCGATCAACAAGACCTATCCTGGCCTCCTCAGCGGGGACGAAACAGCCGATCTGAGCCATCAAAACTATTAAAGCGACCTGGCGCAGGTAAGTTGATTTCCCGGCCATATTTGGGCCTGTAATCAAGTGAAAGCGGTTTTCCTGCCCATCCATGGTCGTATCATTGGGAACAAAGCCATCCTCACCCATTGCTGCTTCCACTACCGGATGGCGCCCTTTTGTTATCTTAATCTCCCTGGAATTATTTAGCCCTGGTCGGGAATAATTGCGGTCTAAAGCGACTCTGCTAAAAGAAAGGAGAACATCCAGGGCTCCCAGGATCGAAGCAACCCTCTGGATTCGGCTCATTTCTCTTTCAACCTGGTCGCGGAGTCCTGTAAAAATTTCATATTCCAGGGCATTGATTTTTTCCTCCGCACCGAGGATCTGGTTTTCTTTTTCTTTTAATTCTGGAGTGAAATAGCGTTCGGCGTTGGCCAGGGTTTGTTTGCGGACGTACTCCTCCGGAACCAGATGCAAATTGGCCCTGGTAGCTTCCAGGTAATAACCGAAAACTTTATTGTAACCGACCTTGAGAGACTTTATTCCTGTCCTTTTCCTCTCCGAGTTTTCCAGGTTGGCTATCCAGACCCGGGCTTTTTGGGCCTCGTCCCGGAGCTTATCGAGCTCTTCATTGAACCCCTCACAGATCAGCCCTCCCTCAGTTAAGGTTAAAGGAGGTTCTGCTGCCAGGGCCTGGGACAGGAGGGCTTCCAGGTCGCTCAGGTCATCAAGTTCTTTTCCCTCGAGCAGATACTCTCCACTGTCCAGAGAATTCAGGATATTTTTAATCTCGGGAAGATGAACCAGGGATTTCTGCAGGGCCACCAGGTCCCGGGCGTTAGCGGTTCCGTAGCCAACCTTGGTTAAAAGCCTTTCCAGGTCGTACACGTCACCCAGCATTTTAGCCAGTTTGTCCCTGATTTTATCTTTGTTGATTAATTCTTCTACAAAACCAAGCCTTGCATCTATGGTAGAAATATCGAGCAGGGGCTGATTGATCCATTTCTTCATTAACCTGCTGCCCATCGCTGTTTTGGTCCGATCCAGAATACCCACAAGGCTGCCCCTGGTTGACCCGTGGACCAGTCCCCTGTTTAATTCCAGGTTGCGGCGGGTGTGGGGATCCAAAACCATATAGCCCTCAAGGTTGTAGTAATGGATGTTCCGCAAATATTCCAGGGGGCGTTTCTGGCTGTGCAAAAGGTATTCTGCCAGGACTGCAGTTGCTTTACTGGCCGTCGGTTTTTTTTCCAGGCCAAACCCTTCCAGGTTGGCTACTCCGAATTGATCTTTGAGAAATTTCCGGGCCTGGCTTACCGAGATATTTCCTTCAATAGAATTAATCAGGGGATTATTGAGATTCGATGAAATTTCCCGGAAGTTTTCATCCCCGAGCAATTCCCGGCAAACATATAGCTCCCGGGGTTGAAGCCGGGCAATTTCCCCCCAGAGAGTACCTGTATTATTAATTTCAAGTTCAGTGCTCCCGATTTCTCCCGTAGAAATATCGCTGTAGGCAAGGCCCCAGTGTTCTTCGGTTTTAACGATGGTTAACAGGAAATTATTTTCTCCTGCCGGAAGCAGTTCTTCTTCTACCACCGTTCCCGGGCTAATTACCCGGACTACCTGCCGGGAAACAATACCTTTGGCCTGGCGGGGGTCCTCCATCTGTTCGCAGATCGCAACCCGGTAGCCTTTTTCAATTAACTGGGCTATGTAACCTTCGGCAGCATGGTAGGGAAAACCGGCCATGGCTGCCTTCTCGCCTCCCCCTGCCTGGCGGGAGGTCAGGGTTATCCCCATTTCTCTGGCTGCAGTTTCCGCGTCTTCAAAAAACATTTCGTAAAAATCGCCCAGGCGGAAAAAAAGAATACAACCGGGATATTCTTCTTTTAGTTGCAGGTACTGTTTAATCATGGGGGTAGCATTCTCATTCATTGGGCAAAGCCTCCTGCAGTTCACCATAAAGGGTATGGGTATTACAATCAGTTAACCTTACGTCTTGCAGGCTACCCGGAGTTGCCTGACCGGGAAAAACAACAGGGCGGTTGGTTCTGGTCCTACCCATATAAATTTCGCTGTCCTTCTTGCTGGGACCTTCTACCATAATCTGGGCCAAAGTCCCGATTAAAGCACGGTTATAATTCAGGCTGATTTTATTCTGCCGCTCCATTAAATAGTTAAGCCGCTTTTTTTTAATCTCCCGGGGAACCTGGTCCGATAAAATTGCAGCGGGGGTTCCTTCGCGCGGGGAATAGAGGAAGGTAAAGGCGGAAGCAAACCTGGCCTTTTCTACCACATCCATGGTAAGGGCAAAATCCTCCTCTGTTTCACCGGGAAAGCCCACTATGATATCAGTGGTAATGCTTGCGCCGGGAATTTTTTCCCGGATATACTCAACCAGGCGGAGATAATCCTCCCGGGTATAACCCCGGTTCATTTTTTTCAGGATCCGGTTGCTGCCGGCCTGGATGGGGAGGTGTAAGTGTTCACAGACCCTGGGCATTTTACTGATAGCATCCACCAGTTCCAGGGAAAAATCCCGGGGATGACTGGTCATAAAACGCAATCTTTCCAGCCCGGGAACTTCATCAACGTTCTTTAAAAGCCGGCTAAAATCCACCTTGCCTGTATCCCGACCGTAAGCATTTACATTCTGGCCCAGGAGAACTACTTCTTTAACTCCGGAAGCAATGTGTTCTTCTACTTCAGACACAATTTCCCCGAGAGGCCTGCTAACTTCTTTCCCTCGCACGTAGGGAACAATACAGTACGAACAGAAATTCTCGCAACCTTTTATAATCGATACCCAGGCCCGGAAACTGCTTTCCCTTTTAATGGGTAACCTGGGCACATCAAAACGGTCGTCTTCCAGCTCCAGGACTCTACCGGTACAGCTTTTTTCTACAATTTCGTTGAGCCGGTCCATGGTATGGGGACCAAAGATGAAATCGACAAAGGGAAACTGCTGCAAAAACTTTTCCCCTACATTATCCTGCTGCATCATGCAGCCCCCAATACCTATTAAGAGGCGTGGTTTGGCCAGTTTTAATTTTTTTAACTGGCCGAGCTTCCCTTTAACCTTGTCTTCGGCCTTGGCCCGGACACAACAGGTGTTCAGGATTACTAGATCAGCATTTTCTAAGTTTTCTGCAGAATCCCAGCCGTTTTCTTCCAGGATTCCGGCCATTTTTTCGCTATCAAGTTCGTTCATCTGACAACCGTAGGTTAAAAGATAGTATCTTTTCATTTTATCATCTCCCGTTGGAGCGGGTCTCCAATCAATTTTCCTTCCCTTATGATAACACAAAAAAAGTGTTTTTTGCAGATATTTATAAGGGATTAAGTAGCAAATTCATTTAATGGCCCAGCCAGGGGAGACTCCTTATTTAAATAAGAACAAAAAATACCTCCCGCAGGAGGTATTAAGGTTGATAAAAAGGCCTGGTAGGGGGTGACCCCTGAATTACAAAAATAAACTGGAAAAAATCCGTGGAGGCTCCTCCGGTTTGCTCCCGGAGAAAATACTGGCCTCTGGAAAAAGGCGATCCAGATGCGTTCAACTGGAAAAGGGAAACTTCTGCAGGAGATATTTCGACCAGTTCATTTAAATTTTCCATTATATAGCCACTATCAAATTCTACTTCCTCTCCCGGGGAGAAAGGTTGCATCTGAAGGGAATCGTGATAAACGTACCATAGGGACAGTACTTTGCCAGAAAACGGGGAATTCCGGCCAGCAAGTTTGGCCCCGAGCCATTCAACTTCCCGGTAGGGCTTTTGCAAAACATTAAGTTCTTCCCACTGACCAAAAAATTTTTCTCTTTCCAATCCTTCCAGGAGGTTAAGTAGATTGGAGAAAGCCTTTTCGCTGCGAAATTGGTGGCTGGCTTCCATCCCTTCTTTCAATTTTTCCTCCATGGCAAAAGCATCTTTAATATTATTTAATACAAAGAAAAATTCCTCGGGGTCATTTAAAAATTCGTGGTAGTGATCGGGGGCTTCTTCCCAGTGTTCAAGGATATCCCTGGTTATTTCCCTTGTATCCTCGATCATTTCTTCCGGAATACCGGCTGTATATTCTGTCTGAGCCAGGCGGGAATGTTCGGGATCGAGCCGGAGTTCCATAAAATCCTGGGCCAGAGCAACCAGGGGTAAAAGATAGTATTCCAGTTCAAGGGGAATATGAGTTTGCATTAGAAGGTCTCCCAGGTAATTTATAGAAATCAGTGTTCGAGGAGGACCTTGCACATCAAAGCCTATAACCCGGATCTGTTCTTCATCGGGAAACTGGAGATTGTATTCCCGCAACCACTGGAAAAACTCAAATTCGTCCTGGCTGCGGCGCCAGTAGGAAATAACAAGTTCCAGGTATTCTTCTTCTCCTGTCTGGAGGTAGCGGTTCAAAAACTCCCCGCTGGCATAGGTAGCTTCAACCAGAAGGTTCTTTACTCCAGCCTCCTGGTGGAAAAATTCCAACAAATCCTTCTGCAATTCTTTATTGTATTCCAGGCCCTGGTTTTTCCCTGCCAGGAAAACTGAATTCCCCTCAAGCTGGTTTTTCAGGAGAGGAAACTCAACTTCGCCCAGGCGAACTTCCTGAGAATTGGACCTCAGATATTCAATTTCCTGGTCCCCCAGGGGAGCAGCCTGGCCAGAAAAGCCCAGGAAAAGAATAATTATAATGGCAATCCCTTTTTTAAGCAAGTTTTTCCCTCCCCCATTTTACCTTTACTCTAATTAATTTCCTCCCTCTTATTTAATTAGGTTTTTCCAGCTCCTTTCCTGCTTTTTAGCAGTCCTTTCTCCGGTGTATTTAGCGAGGTGAATAAAAAATGAAGTTTTTATTAACTGGAAAACCCGGAACAGGCAAAACAACAGTGGTAGAGAAACTGAGGTTCTATTCCCCCTTCCCGGTTTGCGGTTTTTGGACAGGGGAAATCCGGGAAGAAGGACGGCGGAAAGGTTTTTCCATTGAACCTTTAGGTCTGCCAATGGAAAAAGCCATTCTCGCCCATAAAGATCTTCCCAGCCCAAATCGGGTCGGGAGTTATGGAGTTTTTCCTGAAGGTTTGGATCCTTTTATTACAGAAATCCAGAATAAGTTAAACTCAAGAGAAGCTGTTCAAACCCTTTTTCTTCTAGATGAAATCGGGAAAATGGAATTATTAAACCCGGGCTTTTTTCCCCTGGTTGAAAGGATACTTAAAACACCGAATATCAGGGTTGTGGCAACAATCCTCGCTGCAAAAAACCCAAAGACAGATCCCCTGAAAACTATTCCCGGGGTAAAGGTCATTGAAGTAACCAGGGAAAACAGAAGTGTCCTTCCCGCTCAAATTGCGCAGGAAATGGGTGGTGAAAATATTGGTGGAAGATAGAGAAATTAACCAGCTGGTCGGATTGATTAAAAATTCGGGTTATTCTGTTGTTCTCACCGGGGCAGGAATGTCCACCGAAAGTGGACTACTGGATTTTCGTTCCCCTGCAGGGATATGGAAGGACCAGGATCCCCGTCTTTTAGCTTCTCAAGAGGCTCTGGAGAACAATTACGGGGAGTTTCGAGATTTCTACCTCTGCCGAATTGAGGCGCTAAAAAAAACAGCACCCCACGAGGGGCACCGGGTTCTTTCCCGCTGGGAAAAGGAGGGTTTTTTACAGGCAGTTTTGACCCAGAATGTAGATGGTTTTCACCAGGAAGCCGGGAGCAGGGAAGTAATGGAACTGCACGGGAACCTGCGGAATATTATCTGTGCTGATTGCAATTGTCAAAGTGATTTTAAATTGTTTGAGCAAGGTTTGACCTGCCCCAGGTGCGCGGGGTCACTCCGCCCGGGAGTAGTTCTATTTGGCGAGGGTTTACCTTCCAATCAATGGGAAAGGGCCCTGGCTCACTTAGAAAGAGCTGAAATCCTGATTATCATTGGCACCAGTCTGGAAGTAGCGCCGGTTAACCAGATCCCGCTATTTTTCCGGGATAAAGGACCCCAGGTTTTAATCAACAAAAACCCCACAGCCCTGAACAACCTTTTTGACCTGTTCATCCAGGGTTCCTGCGGGGAAGTATTGAGTCGGGCCGATGAAATTTTAAAAAAGGATTTTTAATTTTCCCCCAGGGCTTTTTTCCAGTCCCGTGTGCATTTCTCCAGGCAACCCATCATCCAGGGAGACATTCTCTTCCCGGCTTTTTGATTTCGCCGAGCAGCTTTTAAAATCACCGGGAGAAAAATGGCACCGTTAAAAAGCCGGCAGTAGAAGAACTTTTCCCCGAAAGTTTCCGGGGAAATTTTTTTGCCCAGGAGTCGGGATATTTCACTGGTGTAAAATTCAAGCCAGTTTTGATCCCAGGAAATATCCATCTGGGCCAGATCGATAGGTGCCGGACCGCTACTGGCCAGTTGCCAGTCTAAAATCACTGCCCTTTTCTCTCCGCTTAAGGGCAGACCAATATTTCCGGGGAAAAAATCGTTGTGCAAAATTGTTTTTTTCATTTCCAGAACTTCATTTTTCACTCTCTCCACCAGGTTAAAAAAAGCTCCGGAAAAAACAATTTCCCCCGCTATTTCTTGAGTTAAGAAATGGCGACTTAGCTCCTCCCAGGTTGCAATAATTTCCTCCAGGCAATACTTTTCCTCCAGGGGAGGGTTCAGCCAGGAGGGTATTTCCTGCTTTTGGAAAAACAACTCGCAAAAAGAGTGGAAAACAGCGTAACTTCTTAAAATTTTTTCCCAGCCTGCTCTTTTTAAATATTTGGTCTGGCTGGGGATGGAAAAGGACTCGGAAATATCGGAAAAAAATATATAATTGCCTCCATCGGGGAAGAGGCCATTTTCCAGGACCTCCGGGCCGGGTAAATCCAGGGCAGGGAAAAATTCCCGGTAAAAATAATACTCGGTTTCTGCAATCTTCGGGTACTGTTCGATTAAATAATGAGGTATATCTTCAGGGCGGGTGGTTTTTAGAATTAAGCTCTCGCCACCTTCTCTTTTTATGCGGTATAATCTGCTGCCGCTCTCCCCTGCGGTGATTGGTTCGAAGGAAATAAAACCAGGAACAAGCTCCCGGGTTAGGTTTTTATCTTCCAGCATCGGTCAAATCCTTTCATCCATTTTTTTGATTAAATATAGCCGGTTTTTGGGAGCATTTTCTCCCTGTTCAATTTCTTTTTCTGCTTCAATCTGGAGTTCTGGTGCAATCAGGTCTTTCAGTTTTTCCGAAGAAATATTCCAGAAATAAAGTCCGCTTTGTTCAAGGAAAAGGTTGTTTTCCAGTGGCACTGAATTGGGGAGGTTTTCCGAAATTTCCTGGGGGGACATGAAGGGATTTAGTTTCAACAAAAACTTTCCCCCCGAAGAAAGTAAGCGTTTAGTTTCCTCGATTAGCAATTCCCCATGGTCAGGCAGCAGATTATCCAGAACATTAAAGATAATTATTCCCTGGAAATAACCGTCCTTAAACTTTTTTAATTCTGGAATTCCTCCCTGGATGAATTCGAACCTGTTATTCAGGTCAAAACTTTCTGCGATATTCTTCCCCTTCGCCACTGCTTCTTTGGAAATATCAACCCCCACTCCCTCCCTGACCCCGTGGTTATTGGAACGGAGCAGGACCTTGCCGTGGCCGCAGCCAAAATCTAAAACCCGGGGGTTTTCTTCCCCGAGCCATTGCAGTGCTTTTTCCAATTCCAGAACCCCCAGGGGTTTTTCCGGGTCAAATTCAGGAACCCGGTAAAAAGCCTGATCCCAAAATGCTGCAGTTTTTTTGTACGGGTTGGTATAATCTTCCATGACTTAAAATCCCCCCACTTGGATAAAAATCGGAGAATAAAGGTTTTGATTAAAGTTTTAAACAAAATTTAAAGAGTCGGTTCAAGGCTGGTTTTTGGCCATTTGTCACGTGCTTCTGCATAGGTCAAAAGTAGTTTTTTTCTTCTTTCTTCTAAATTGGTTTGTTCTTTTTCTGGCCCCAGGGCAAGGGAAAATAAAAGGGTGTAATACTTGTAGAATTCTTCGTGCTCGAGGTAAATGGAAGGCAGGGGTTTAAATCTGCTGTATCCCTCGTAAAAGGGTGTTGGAGAGATATTTTCATTCGGGATTTTTAATTCCAGAATAAAATCGGCCAGATCTAAAAATGGAGGTGCTGCTCTGGCCTTTTCCCAGCCCACAATTCCCCTGATCCGATCCTTGTCTGCAAAAAGGTTGCCAGGAGTATAATTCCCATGGCAGAGGACATTGGATTTATCACCAAAAAAGAAGTCCAGATCGACCCGCAACAAATCCGGGAGAAGACGGTCCGGAATTATTCTCGTTTCCGCCAGATCTCCTAAGGTTTTCTGGTATTCCTGCTGGGGGAAAAGCCGTATTTTTCTGATACCTAGGTCTGGTTTTAAAAGCCCCTGCTGATGCAGTTCAATACTATGCAGGACCCCCAGTAACTGCCCGGCGGAAAAAAGAACGTCCTCCCAGCTTTCCCCTGATTCTAATAAATCCTGCAAGGTAGGCCCAGAAAAGGTTGAATAAATTAAATAGGAGAGGGTGCCCCACCTTCCCTTCCCCAAAACCTCTGGAGCAGGAAGGCTGGTTTCCCTATTAATGAACCGGTACAGGGAAGCCTCGGTATCGATAAGCTGAGTTTCCTCTTTTTGGGCAATTTTGAGCCCGCAGACAACCCCGTTTTTCCGGGTAAAAAAGAAAGTGTTTTTGCTTTTAGAGATTTTGGGCTCCTCTCCCATAACCTCATATATTATTTCTTTTATGAGACCAGTTTTTTCCGCCAATTTCAATTTCTCCTTTCCGGAGTATGGCGTTTTTCCAGGGCCAATAGCTTTCTTTCCATGATGATCCGCGGTTTTCTTATCCTGTTATTCCCGAAGGGTTCGGTTACTTCCCCGCAGAAAGAGAAACCATTTCTCCGGAAGAATTTCTGAGCCCACCCGTTTTCCTTGCTGACCCGCAACCGGATTTTCTTCTTCCCTTCCCGGGAACCTAATCTAAAAAGAGAAGCCATTGCCGAACTGGCCTTTCCCGAACCCCACATACTGGGGGTAAAAGCGATTAACTCCAGCCAGATTAATTCGGGGTCAACGGAATCCTCTTTGATTACCATAATCCCCTGTTTTTTTGCTGGACCGCTTTTATTCTCAATAATATAGGGGTAGGTTTTTTTATCATCCAGCCACTGCTTTAGAGTTTCCGTCCACCGGGAAGATGTTGAGGGTCGGAGGGCAAAAATATCCATGATGATCGGGGTATTAAATAGTTCTCTTAAAAAGTTAACATCACGGGAATGGGCATTCCTCAGTCTGATTTCCTCCCTGGTTTTTTCCATATCCAGCACTCCCGTTTTCAAAATTTCCTCTTCTTTCTAGAATTCGTAAAATACCCTTTAATCCCTGCATCTACTAAAAAAAATAGCCCTGCAAAAAAGCAGGGCCTCCGGGGTGGAATATATGTTATTTGGGGTGTCTGTTTCTATTTCTGCCTTAATTATATGCACAAAAATATAATTTGTCAAGCTTTAATTAAAATTTTTAACCCCAATGAATCTATTTTTTAGTAATTTTATTTGATTATTAAATAATTACTGCTTTTTTGTTTTAAAACCAAAGATTATTTTTTCAGTTACCCTCGCTTTTTTTATTCTTGGTTTGGGCTCGCTGCAAAAAACTTTCCGCGGGAACCATGACCCGATAATGCTCGCCCCGGGCTATTAGTTCGGTTTGATCCCCTGCTTCAACCTGGAAATGAAGTCTTTGTCCTTCAACTCCTGTTAGTTTCGCCCGCGCTTTTACTTCCATCCCGATAGGGGTTGGAGCAAGGTGATGGATATCAACCCTGATGCCCACAGTTGTCTGGCCCTCGGGGAGGTGCTCGGCTATGGCTTTAGTTGCAGCTTTTTCCATTAAGGCTACCAGGGCAGGAGTAGCCAGGACTGCAAGGCTTCCACTCCCCATTTTTTGCGCAGTATTCTCTTCGCTAACTATCAAACTTGCTTCTCCATGCAAACCAGGTTTTAAACTCATTTCCTTTCACCTCCATTTTGTTTTAATCAAGAAAGTTTAAAATTCTTTTCCAGGCTTCCATCTTTTCCCGCCGGGTTATAGTATGCGCGGGACTGGATGAGGGAAGATAAAAACTTTTTACATCAGGAGGCAGGGGTTTATTAAATCTACCAAAAAGCTCCCCTGCCTTTTTTCCGTTGAAAAAAACCGCCCTGAGTCCAGGGTATTGGGTAAATAATTTAGCAAAACCATTGGATTTTCCTTGCCTGATTGCATTATCCGAACTGCCCTCTCGCCTGCAGCTTTGGAGGACATCCCACAGAGCAATACCTTTTCCCAGAATCAGGTCTAACCTCTGGTCGTAACTTTCCGGGAGGGACATTTGCAGCAAAGAAAAAATAATGGGCCAGAAATCATTGCGGGCATTGGCATAGTACTGTCTTTTTTCCAGGGATATTTTTCCTGGCATTGATCCCAGAATTAAAACCCGGGAAAAACTATTAATAACTGGAGGAAAACCAACCTGTTTATCCATCCCTGTTTCCTCTCCTTTGAAAGAAAGTGAAGCTTTTTAAGCCAGGGCTTTCCTCAAATCATAGTCCGGGGCCCCTTTTTTTAAAATACCTTCCAGGAATTCGGTTTTAGCTTCTGTATAACCAATTCGGTCAAAACCGAAATTTTCGGAAAAGATCTTTTTTAATTCCCCGTACTCTTCTGCTTTTTTCGGATGGTTTCGCAGGTATTCCCGCAGAAAGAGATGTCTTTTTAACTCCCTGCTTTCCCGGGGGCAAACGTAAAGGTGGTGGTCCCTCCAGGTTCTATTCCCTCCATCCTTGGGGGTCTTTTCATCTTTTCTTCCAAAGGCCCAGCGCCGGGGAATACCCTTTTCTCCCTCAAAAAAATACCCGAGTTGGACCAGTTTATCCCTGACCAGTGGGAATTTCTCCTCAGCCGAAATGACAATATCAATATCCAGGATAGGTTTGGCAGCAAGTCCGGGAACAGCCGTGCTTCCCACGTGTTCTATTGCCTCATGGGAATCCCCGAGGAATCCATTTAAAACCCGGGCAAGCCGGGTAAATTCAACTGGCCATTGGGGATCGTATTGCATAATTAATACCCGCTCATTTTTATTCAGGGGCATCTTTCAATTCCTCCAGGTTGAGTATTTCCCCGTTGTTCTCCTCCTCCAGGCGTTGAATGAACTGATTTAAAAAGTCCATCCTTTCGGCGAATATTTTTCTGGCCTGTGCATAATTCAAGCGATCTCTCCATTTTATTAGCTTTTTCTGGTAAAAATCACTCTTCCAGTAGCCCAGGGTATCTTCAATACTTTCCCCCCGGCGGGAACTATAGCAGAACTTCAGCCAGATTTCCAGGGTTCCCATATGGTCCAGGAGATCCGCGTCCTGAATTAATTTAACATAAAAGGGGTGTTCGTTGCCAGGAATAATTTTATTGTGTTTTTCAATTATTTCCAGGACAATTTCCAGATCTTTTTCTGTTAAATGGTCCTTTAGAACTTCCCGGGCCAAAAGCACGCCTGCACGGGCGTGGGGTTCAATCCCCTTCCCTATGTCATGGTATAAACCGCCCAGGAAAATCAGGTCGTCAAAGGAAGAACAATCCGGAACAACAAGGGGGCGAAGATTGCGGGCAAGAAGGCCGGTTCTTCGCCCGTGGTTAAAAATATGTCCTTTTTCCCTGCTGTTATGAGTTTGTCTATTACCCATGAGTTCACGGGCCAGTTTCTCCAGTTTTACTAAATCCATTTTCTCCCCCTACCTTTGATTATTTAAAAAGTCCCAGATTATCCTGGAAAAATCCTTTTTGCGTTCTTCAAACCCTCCATGTCCTACTCCTTTTAAAAGAACGTATTCCCCCCTGGGGAGCCTTTTGCTCAATTCCAGACCCAGCCCGGGGGGAGTAATCTGATCTTTTTCTCCGCTAATAACCAGGGCCGGGGATTGAATTTTATCCAGGCTGTCCCACCCGTTATGTTCTAAGCAGGCCCCGGCCTGGGCCAAAAAGTTGGAAAAACTCCGGGGGCGCATAAAACGAGCCCCCAGGGAACCCAGGCGGGCGTAACGGCTGGCTTTGGGTTCCTGGAAGGTTTTTCGAGTTGTATCAATTATGAGATTTTTGAAATCATTTTTGCGGGCCATTTCCAACCAGCTGGTAATAATGTCCCTTCCCTGTTGATCCAGTTCGGGAACCGTGACTGCGAATACAGTTTTTTCTACACTGTCGGGAAAATCCGAAGCAAGATACTGGGCAATCATCCCTCCCATGGAAATCCCCAGAACATTAAAGCGGGTAAACCCCAGGTTTTGCATTAAGGCAGCGTAATCTTGGGCCATGGTTTTGGTGGTTGAATTTTCGGGTACCGGATCGGGCCTGCTGGCAATAATGATCCGGGCTTTCTTTCCATAAGACCGGTAATAGAAATAGAGCTGTAGGGCGCTTTTCCCCACAGATGCAAGCCCATCACCCAGACCGGGGATAATTAAAAGAGGGTCTCCCTTGCCGAAGGCAATGTACTCCATTTGCCCCTCGCTCTGAGCAAAATTTCCTTTTTCGTAAAGTCCCATTTAACTTCCTCCTTTCTCTCTACCTTTTTTATCGGTCAATTGCTTGCTCATAATAATCTTTATTTCACCCCGCCGGTCGAGCTGGCAACCTATAATATCAAACCCAAAAGAAAGATTCAGCATCAGCATCGCCCGCCAGCGGTTTTGAGTTTTGGTCAGGACCTCCAGGTAGCCCTTTTCCCTGCATATTTGGTGTTGATTGCGCATTAACTCCCGGGCAATGCCCTGACCACGGTAATCGGGGTCAACCCCTCCCATCCAGCTGTAAAAGGTAACAGCATCCTCGGGGTAACCAATTTTGTAGCCCACAACTTTATCCCCATCGAGTGCTACCAGGGTAAGGACTCCGTCCTTTTCAACCGCTTTTTGCAGAACAGATTGAGGGCCAAATATTTTTTTATTGAGTTCAACAATGTTTTCCCAGTGGAAAAATTCCACCGGAGATCCCTGATGAAAAATATATTCAATCCCCATGGTTTGCACCCCCAATTCTTTTTTTCTACCCCGAAGGTTTTTCTCCTTTTCCGTGTAAATAAAGGGCAATTTTAAAAATTCTTTCTAGTTTCTCCAGAAAAAAATGATTAAAAACTTGACATTCAGTTTTAATTGTAATAAGATACCCTCAATATTAAAATTAAATACCTCTTATCAAGAGTGGCGGAGGGACTGGCCCTATGAAGCCCGGCAACCGGCAGAAAGCCTGCACGGTGCTAATTCCAGCAGAACGATAGTTCTGGCAGATGAGATTATTTTACCTCTTCTTGGTCAGAAGAGGTTTTTTGTTTTTTAGGAGGGGGAAAATGATTGAAATTCGCAATCTAAATAAAACTTTTTTTACTGCAAAAGAACAATTTCAGGTTCTAAAAAATGTAAATCTTAATGTCCGCGAGAAGGAAATCCTGGGAATCATTGGCCCCAGCGGGGCGGGAAAAAGCACCCTTTTGCGCTGCATGAATTTTCTGGAAAAACCCTGTCGGGGCACTGTCAGGCTGGATGGAGCGCTTCTTAACCACCTTGCTCCCCGGGACCTGCGCCGGATCAGGCAAAAGACGGGAATGATTTTCCAGGAATTCAACCTTTATCAATTTCAAACCGCCGCGGAAAATATTGCCTTTCCCCTGAAAATCAAAAAAGTTTCCCGGGGGCAAATAAAAAACCGGGTGATAGAACTTCTTGAACTGGTCGGTATCGCTGATAAGGCAGATGCCTATCCAGCTCAACTCTCGGGAGGACAAAAACAGCGAGTGGGCATTGCCAGGGCTTTAGCCTGCCAGCCCAAAATTCTTTTTTGTGATGAAGCAACTTCTTCCCTCGACGAAAAAAATTCCCTGGCTATTCTGGACTTAATGAAAAAAATTAACAGAGCCCTGGGCTTGACCATAGTTCTGATTACCCATGAAAAAGAAGTGGTCCAAAATATTTGCACCCGGGTTGTGAGCCTGGAAAAAGGTAAACTAATAGAACCACTCTTCCCTCTAACTTCTCAACTTCCTGCAGAAGTTGAGAAAATAAAAAAAGAATTTCCCCATTCCGATTTTCTGTATATAAAAAGTCCTCAAGAATTTTCCAAAGCCTTCCAAATTAAGGGAGAGCTGGTCTGGACTAATGGGATAAGCAGTCTCTGGCTCATCCGGGCAAAAGGGAGAGAAAAGGTGTTTTCTAAATCAGGGTTGGAACTGAAAGGAGTATTTTTATAATGGATTTGCTTTTAAGCGCCACCGTGGAAACTATTATAATGGTTTTTGCTGCCCTGGGGATATCCACACTGATAGGTTTGCCTTTAGGAATTGTAGTTGTTTTAACCGCAACACCCCACCTTCACTTAAATAAATATATTTCCCGCTTTCTGAACTGGATTATTAATATCACCAGATCCATACCTTTTGTGATTTTACTGATCGTGCTGATCCCACTGACCAGGTTAATAACTGGAACTGCTATCGGGACAACTGCAGCAATTGTTCCTCTTTCCATTGCTGCAATTCCCTTTGTTGCCCGGCAAACTGAAGCAGCCTTAAAGGAGGTTGACCTTCGTTTAATAGAAACCGCGCAGGCCATGGGGGCTACAACTCCCCAGATTGTTTGCAATGTTCTCCTGGGGGAAGCCCGAACAGGAATTCTCGCGGGTATAACAATCACTGCAGTCAATTTAATCAGCTATTCTGCCATGGCCGGTGTTATCGGAGGGGGTGGTTTAGGTGATCTCGCCGTCCGCTATGGTTATCAACGCTTCCGTCCGGATATTATGGCCCAGACAATTGTAATCCTGGTTTTATTGGTCCAGGGCACTCAGCTTTTTGGGGATTTTATCATAAATAGGATGCAAAAAGTAAAAACGGGAAATTAAAAACGAGGAGGCCTAAAAATGAAGAGGATTTCGATCCTTTTGTTGGTTTTGTTTCTACTGGTTGGCGGGGGTTGCACCTTAAAAAAAAGCGATGAACAGATTATTAGAGTAGGCGCAACTCCTGTCCCCCATGCAGAAATTCTGGAGGAGATAAAACCCCTGCTTGAAGAAAAGGGGATTGAGCTGGAAATTGTTGAGTTCACAGATTATGTTCAACCTAATCTCCAACTTGGAGATGGTGAAATTGATGCTAATTTCTTTCAACACATCCCCTACCTGGAAGCATTCAGTTCAGACCATAATCTTGATTTAACCTACCTAGCCAAGGTTCACATCGAACCTATGGGAATTTATTCGCACCATATTAATGACCTTGCAGAAATCCCAATTGGGGCCAGGGTAGCCATCCCCAACGATGCAACTAATGGGGGTCGAGCTTTGTTGCTTCTGGAAAAAAGCGGTCTGATTGGATTGGGCAAGAAAACTCTGCCAAGCCCCGGGGATATTTCAGATAATCCCAAAAACCTGGAAATAATTGAACTGGAAGCAGCGGCTTTGCCAAGGACCTTGGTGGATGTGGGCATTGGAGTAATCAATACAAATTATGCCCTCGAGGCAGGGCTGGACCCCTTAAATGATTCTCTTTTTATCGAGGATTCTTCATCCCCCTATGTTAATGTTCTCGCGATAAGAAAAGAGGATCAAAACAATGAAAAACTCATCCAGCTTGCTGAAGTTCTAAATCATGATAGAGTCCGAAATTTTATTGAGGAAAAATACGGGCAATCGATAGTCCCCGCTTTTTAGATAAGAAACCTCCGGTTTCCCCGGAGGTTTCTTGATTTTAGCTATGTTCTTTTTATAGTTCATTCTTGTAGAGTTTATCCCATTTCATCTTTTCCGCTTTGTTGGCGCCTCTTTTCTTTTTCATTTCTATAAAAGCAAGTTCTCTCTTTAATTTGCGGTAGCTTCTCAACCGGTCGCTGGTAATTTCCCCTTCATCAATAGCCTTTTTTACTGCGCAACCCGGTTCGGTGTCGTGGGCACAGTCATTAAAACGGCATTTTGCTGCCAGCTCTTCTATATCGGTAAAAGTTACTTCAATTCCCTCTTCACCTTCCCATAATTGAAGCTCCCGGAGTCCGGGGGTATCAATAAGCATTCCACCCCGGGGCAGGAAAAAGAGCCGGGAATGGGTGGTTGTGTGGCGCCCCCACCCATCGTGCTCGCGGATTTCCTGAACATCCATTATTTCTTCTCCCACCAGGGAATTGATCAGGGTGGATTTGCCCACTCCAGAAGAACCAATTACAGCAACGGTCTTTCCAGTTTGCAGGTAAGGATAAATTTTTTCCTGCCCCTCACCGGTCAGGGCACTTAAAACCAGAACATCCCCTCCCGGGGCAATAGCTTCAACCTCTGCCTGCTTTTTTTCGGCTTCATCTTCAAGGTCAGCCTTGCTGAGCAAGATAACGGGCTGGGCCCCACTATTCCAGATTACGGTGAGGTACCTTTCCAGTCGGCGTAAATTCAGATCCTGATTGAGGGAGGTCATCAGGAAAACTGTATCAATATTTGCTGCTACAACCTGTTCAGAAGTTACTTCACCGGCCTCTTTACGGGAAAATTTGCTCATCCGGGGCAGTATTTCCTGGATAATTGCCGGTCGGTCCTGGGCTGGAAGTGGAATTGTTACCCAGTCTCCAACTGCAGGGAAGACCCTTTTATGTTTCAAGCGTCCTGTGATATCAGCATTGTACTCCCCATTTTCACATAGAACCTGATAAATACTTTTGTGCCTGGCTATAACCCGGGCAGGAATCATCGGTCCTTCAGGCTTTAACTTTTTAAATTCATTCTCGAAATGTGTTTGCCAACCCATTTCTTGCAGTTGCAATCGATTAACCTCCTCGGTTTTGGAAATTTGTTATCCCGCTAAATGTTTTTCCAGTTCGGCAACTTTTTCACTTAATCTGGCAACTTCTTTTTTAAGGAGAGTTGCCTGGGCAATGGCGCTCAGGCTAAAAACAAATGCTACAGGTGCTAATAGTCCTATTATTTCCATACAAACCACGCCCTTTCTTTTTCTTATTACTGAAAAAATTATTAATTAACGGAAAAACCCGAAAAGGAAATCATTCAATATTTTTTTTACCGGGGGTTTTGAATTATCCAGGAAATCTATTTGAGAATTGGTTGTTCCAGAATTATATTATCCTATTTTCGCTTTTTTGGCAATATTGAGGTTATAAGTTTTGCCAGGCAGGAAAAACCCCCAACCACGGGAAATTAAATAATAAAAGAAAAACAGGAGGCCATAACTATGATAAATTTTAATCCCCATTACAACCCCTATCCCTCCCGCAGGAGCCTTGTTTACGCCAAAAATGGTCTGGTAGCTACCTCCCAACCTTTTGCTGCCCAGGCTGGCCTGGAAATGCTGCAGGCCGGGGGCAATGCAATTGATGCGGCGCTGGCAGCGGCGATAGCTTTAACTGTTGTGGAACCAACTTCCAACGGAATTGGCAGCGATGCCTTTGCCCTGATCTGGGCTGGAGATAAGCTCCACGGCTTAAACGCCAGCGGCCCCTCTCCCCGTTCTATCTCCATTGATAAAGTAGTCCAGGCGGGCCACGAAAAAATTCCGGCCTGGGGCTGGCTCCCGGTGACTGTTCCCGGGGCCGTAGCAGGCTGGGCAGCTGCTTCGGAAAGATTCGGCCGACTCCCCTTCCCGAGGCTTTTTGAACCTGCTCACCGTTACGCTGAGGAAGGCTACCCCCTTTCCCCTGTTCTGGCCAGAAACTGGGCCAGGGCTTACCAGATCTACTCGGAAAAATTAAAAAACGAGGAATTTAAAGAATGGTTTTCAACCTTTGCTCCTGGGGGTAGAGCGCCTAATCCCGGAGAAATCTGGAGTTCGAAAAATATGGCCGATACCCTGGGGGCTATTGCCGAGACCAATGGGAAATCTTTTTATCAGGGATCCCTTGCAGAAAAAATTGTAGCCGCTGCTCAAGAATATGGTGGGTTTTTAACTCAGGAAGACCTGGAAAATTATAAAGCCCAGTGGGTGCAACCCCTGGGGATGGAATACGGACGCTATAAGGTCTGGGAAATCCCCCCAAACGGCCAGGGGTTGGCTGCCCTAATGGCGCTGGGTATTTTAACCAAATTTTCCTCTGAAGGTGGTCCCCCGGAGGAATTTTATCACCGGGAAATCGAAGCTTTGAAGCTGGCCTTAACGGATGGAATGGCCCAGATTACCGACCCGGAAGAAATGAAGGTATCTCCAGAAAAACTCCTTTCCCCCGAATATCTCGAGGAAAGAGCGCGGCTAATCGGGAAAAGAGCTTTGACTCCCGAACCCGGCCAACCTCCCTCCGGGGGAACTGTTTATCTTGCTGCTGCTGACGGAGAAGGAAACATGGTTTCTTTTATCCAGAGCAATTTTATGGGTTTTGGTTCCGGAGTTGTTGTCCCGGGGACGGGCATCAGCATGCAAAACCGGGGTTTTTCTTTCCAGATGGATCCAAAACATCCCAACGCCCTGGCCGGGGGCAAAAAAACCTACCACACCATTATTCCCGGCTTTTTGACCAGGGACGATAATGCGGTAGGACCTTTCGGAGTTATGGGCGGTTACATGCAGACCCAGGGCCACCTGCAGGTAATCCGGAAAATGATTGACCAGAATCTTAGTCCCCAGGCTGCCCTGGATGCTCCCCGCTGGCAGTGGTTAGAGGGGCGGAAGGTCGCTGTTGAAAAAAGCTTCCCCGAACATATCGCCTCCTCTCTGTCTGACCGGGGACATCAGATTGATGTCAGGCTGGAATCTGGTTCTTTTGGCCGGGGGCAGATTATCCTAAGAGAAAGAAATGGCGTCCTGGTAGGGGGAACTGAACCCCGCACGGACAGTCATATAGCTTCCTTTTAAAAACAAAGCCGGTCAACTTTTGACCGGCTTTGTTCATTCCTCTACAAATTTATAGCCCGCAAATAGGCGGCCTCCGAACCTTTTTAACTCCCGTTCGATAAAGGCCAGGAGCCTTTTTTTGTTACCCTCGGCATAAAAGGCCTTTAAAACTCCCATAAGTTCCTGATAGAGGTCTTCATCGAGGTTTTTTAAACTACGGGCCATCCATTTCCCTTTGGCCTGCCACTCCCCGTTACCAACTAAAAGCAGGTTCCCCATTTCATGGACAAGTTCATTAATAATAAAAAAATCCTGATCGGGGCTTGCAGACCCAATTAAATCATCTAAAAGATCTGTAATCCGGTAACGACAATTTTTAAGTTCCTGTTGGGAATAAGGTCGGACACCTCTTTGCAGCATCCGCAGGGCTTCATCTTTCAAAAAACCGGCTAATCCCTTTTCATCCTTGAGGACAAGCCCTTCGGATATCATCAATGGCAAACTGGGCCTGCGCCTATCCAGATCACCATTAGCGAATTTAAAAAAAGTTTCTTCTGTATGGACAAAAGCCTCTATGGGCCAGCCGTACCGGTACAGGCTTTCCCGGTAGGGAGGCTTAGAGCTATAGGTAATAATAATTATATCTAGGTCAGAAGTAGCAGTTGCCTCTCCGCGGACCACACTTCCAGCAAGAACTGCAGCCCGGCAATCGGGATAATATTCTTCTATGTACTTTTGAGCTGCTTCACTTGCTGGAATCATTTTTTTCCCTCCGGTTTAAAAATAGAAAACAAGAATTAAAAAGGCAGTAAAATTGGTTAAGGCGTGGGCTATCCAGTTGGGGAAAATACTCCCTCCCCCGGCCAGCATTTGTAGATAACCCATGATATATCCAGCCAGGGAAGAACCCAGGAAAATTGCAGCCAGAAAAAGTGTAGGAATTTCAGGGACTGCAGGAGCAAATTGAAACAGAACAACATGAGCCATTCCGAAAAGAACAGCCTGAATTGCATTCCCGCTGGCAAAACCCAGGCGGTCAATCAGCTCCCGGGCAAGAAAAGCACGGAAAAGGATTTCTTCAGCAAGGGCCGTTTTAAATACCGCTGTCACGAAAATACTTAAAACAACAATAATTCCCGGTTCATATTCATTAAAACCTCCCACAACAGAACCCGGACCAACCATGATCTCTCGGAAATCCGGCCACAGGGCAGCACTAAAACCAAAAATAACTAAAAGTGGAGCACTCATTACTCCCATCTGCAGTCCAAAACCAGGGGCCTTGAAAAAGCCAAGATAACCCAAAAACCCTTTGGGCGTCCTTTTTCTCGCCAGGTAAAAGATAAAAGGTAAAATGGTAAATAAACCGACCTGTAGGATTGAAGATGTAAGCGTATTTATAAAAAGCATAATTTTAACCCCTGTTTGAATTTTCTCTCCTGATTTCTCGACCATAAAACACAATAACAATCCCTAAAGGAAGGGTAAGAAAACCGCTGATTGTTGTAGCCATATTTAAAGTGTTATTACTTAAAATTAAACCTAAAAAAGCTAAAAAAGAAAAAACCCCGGATATAAATAGTAAAACACCAATCCACCTGGCCAGTCCCCCGGCCAATAAATAGCGGGTTCCAAATAACCAGGCAGCAAGTCAGAAGAAAAAATAACCTGTTTGATTGGAAAAATAAACAAAAGAATCAGGATTGTAAAAATAAAAAAAGAGAGCCTGTTCTGTTAGACCTTCCTTTAAAAGCCTGGGTAAAAACGCAAACTGGCTGGTATAACTAAAAGTAACAAAAATCAGGTATAACATTAAAAAAAAGCGCCGAATAGGTTGAAAATTGGAGTTTCTTTTTTTAGAGGAGCCCAGAAACCTAAAACCCAGACCAGAAAGCTAATTACGGGGGCAATTAAAGAAGCAATGACAAAGTTTATTTTAAATAATCCTGGTTTATGTAAAATACTTTCCAACTGGGTGGAAATATCCCCGCTGGGAGAAGTTAAAACCATAAAAATAACCCAGAGCAGGATCAGAATTAGGAAAAACAAACCTCCTCGAAATAATGTTGACCCGATCTCCCTTTTGGTCATTCTATCTCCCTCTTCATTCTTTTTCAATTTCCAAAAAATTATGAAGAATTATCCGGTCAACAGGATTTATTTCCCGGGGCAATTCATTTTTTGCAAACCATTTTGCTTTGCTGGCTTCTTTTCCATCGGCCTTGGGGATCCCCTTGAAATCGCAGCAGGTAAAAATAGCAACAATATTATAAACCTGATCGCCATTGGGGTACTTATAATAAAAATCGGGCCCGGAAAAAACCTTGAACATTTCCAGTTTTTCTGCAATTATTCCCGTTTCTTCTTTTATCTCTCTTCGGGCAGTTTCCGCCAGATATTCTCCTGGTTCAAGAGACCCTCCCGGAATACCCCAAAAATTATTATCAGTTCTTAAAATCAAAAGAATTCTATCCTGGCTGTCCAGCAAGAGGACCCCCGCGCCAACTATTATCAGGGGACGAGAACCTACGTAGTGCCGCAGTTGTTTAATATAATCAGGCAAGAATTTCCTCCTTAATCCGTTTCGGAGAATTTCCCGATCAGCGCAGATCCGACTTCCCGGAAGCCAATTTCTTCATAGATCTTGTTGGAAGTCGGGTTTTTTGCGTCGGTAAAAAGGGTGCAAAAGCTAAATCCCTCTTCCAAAAGTTTTTGGCTTAAAGCACTAACACAACCGGTAGCATAACCTTTTTTGCGATATTCTTGGGGGGTGTAAACCATTGTTATGGCAACACCATTTGGAGTGGGCCGGGCTTTTTTTGCCATTGCAACGGGTTTTTCTTCTTCCCAGAGGAAAAATTCCCTCTGCTTAATGCCTCCCTCCGCTTTTTCCCGGGCCAGGGCGGGTGGAATCTCACCACCGGGATCAGCTTCTTTGGAGAACAATTCAACCCATTCGGTAACCTGTTCAATATCTTTTTCTACTGCCGGCCTTAACTTCTCCGGACTAGCAGGTTCAATCTGGGGCTGATCCAACCGAAAGATCCTTTGCTCCATGATTTCCTGCCAGGAAACGGGGAAAATTTTTTTCCAGCTGCCAATAAACGCTTTGACCTGTTCCCTGGGTCCAAAAAGACCCGGGATGCTAATGTTTTCCAGGTTAGCGAAATTCGCAAAAATTTCAACTCCCTGGGAGAGGTGTTCTTCTTCACCGGAAATTATCAGGGGTCCAACATTTTTTATTAAAACCAACACGGGCTTGTTGTCTTTTTCAACTGTTGCCAGCAAATAATCATTTGGCACCGGGTCGCGAATAAGCTCCCCAATTACTCCCAGGGGAAGGTTATTCTGAGCTTCTTTTTCCAGGAGAAAATTTTCAGTGGCTTTCAAAAAGGCTTTGGGATCAGAAAATATCTTAATTTCCATTTTCACCCCTCCTCCCATTTGGTTACAGCCTCCCGGGGTTTGCGGGGAGTTGTTTGGGGTTCTTCGTCAGGATAACCCAGAGCTACAGCCGCTACAAGTTCATCCTTGCGCCCTAACCAGGCTGTTATTTCTTCATCTGCAAAAAAGACATCACAAATCCAGAGCGAACCAATGCCTCTGGCTGTAGCTTCCAATAGCATGTTCTGGATTGCAGCTCCAATGGATTGGATATCAACTGACCACCGGTAACGAGCAGATCCCCGGGGAGGTTTCTGGGGATTGCCCCGGGTATTATAAATCAGGATCAAAACCGGGGCTTCATCCATGGCCCGGGCGGAGCCCAGACAACTTCCGGTATTGACTCCTTGGCCTATCAATTTTTTCGTGGTTTTGACCAGTAACTCCACCAGGGCGTCTTTTTTCTCCCCGGTAACAACAGTAAAATGCCAGGGTTGGAGATTTTTCCCTGATGGAGCAGCAATTGCAGATTCAATAATTGCCGCAATTTCTTCCCGGGGAATGGTTTTGTTTTTAAATTTCCTTACGCTTCGTCTTTTTTTTATTGCTTCCCTTAGATCCATACTTACCCTCCTAACTGCGGACAGCGGTTAAAACCAGGAAAAAATGAAAAATACCACCAAGGAGAATAAAAATATGGAATATTTCGTGGAAACCAAACCGGGGAGAGAATACCGGTTTTTTCAACATGTAAAAAACTGCTCCAGTGGTAAAGGACAACCCCCCCAAAATTAAAAGGGCAATAGCAGCGGGGGACATCGCGGGGAAAAGAGTTCCTACTGAAACAATCCCGACCCATCCCATTACCAGGTAAATCAGGGTATACAAAAACCTGGGAGTTTTCAGGGCAAAAAACTTGAAAAAGAAACCTGCAATCACCAGGGTCCACTGGGTAATTATTAATGACCAGCCCCAAACCCCTCCCAGATAAATATAACTAATAGGCGTATAGGTCCCTGCAATCATAACGAAGATGGCAAAATGGTCCAGCCGCCGCCAGATTGATATTTCTCCTTCCCTTTTTTTAAACGCATGATAAAGAGAACTGGAGAGAAAAAGAAAGCTTATGGAAAGCCCGTATATTAAAGAAACCAGAAACCTGTCCAAAGATCCCCAGGTTACAAAAACCAATAAAACCGTCCCAATAAGGGCAAGAACAAAACCCCCGAGATGAGTATAAAAAGAAACATATTCAGCTTTTTGCACCGAACCCACCCCCTCAAATTAAAGCAGGAAAAGAGTCTCCAGAAAAAAATAAGACAAGCAAAGTTTTTTTGGATATTACTTTTTAATTCTGCAGCGACTAGCTTAACCCTGCAGATTTAGAAATTATTCTTAAAAATTTTTCCCAGACCTTCCAGCCATTGTTTTAAAAAATAAAAACCCTGCCCGAATTATCCCGGGGCAGAGTTTGCTGAAAATCTGTTGATATTTAAACTTAACGTCGCGTTTCGCCTGCCAGTACTTTTAATTCAAAAACAGGCCAGAAAACAAAATCAGCCCTTCCTGAAATCTGTTCCAACCCAATAAAGCCCAAAGACGGGGAACGGCTATCCAGGCTATTATTACGGTTATCTCCCATAACGAAAACCTTGTTTTCCGGAACTGGATAGGGCCCGTATTCCCCCACCATTCGTTCTTTCAGGTAGGGTTCGTTTATAATTTCACCATTAATATAGGTGAGTCCCCTCCTGATCTCAACTTTTTCACCGGGAAGTCCTACTATCCTTTTCAGGTATTCAGGATTATTATTGCCTGTTTTTAAAACTACAATATCGCCTCTTTGCGGAGAGGCGAAGCGATAGACCAGTTTATTTACCAGCAGCCGTTCTCCATTGGAAACCACCGGTTCCATGGAGTTCCCTTCAACTATTGTGGGTTGGACAACGAATTGAACAGTTAAAAGGGCTATTAAAGCTGCCAGAGCTATTGTTTTTACCAAGACCCAGATTTCCCTCAGCATCTTTTCACCCCGGCAAATAGCGATATAATTTAGCTATTCGCCTCAGCCCTTTAAATTCCTGCATAATTAAGGTTTGTCCAGTAAAAAACCGCCGGAGCGGCGGAAAGAGCTGGGACTGATGGCGGTCGAATACATGCCAGCCAGGACAACCATCCGGGTTACCATAATTCTCGATACCTTTCAGCCGCGCTCTTTTTTTACTTTCTATTATATTTACAATTTTTCACCTGTCGATAATTTGCCCTGGAAAATCCATATACTCTCTGGATAAATGAGAAATAAGGGTTTTAACAAGCAAAAAAGAGTCGAGCTTTTTTATTAGTACAGGGAAGAATGGAATTAATTTTCTTATAATTTCCCGTAGTTTTCAATAATTTTTAGAATTTCAGGGATTTTTTCTTCTGCTGCTTTCCGGCCCTGTTCAATAATTAAATCATAAGAACCCATCTGCGCTCCGCTAAAACCAGTGACATTGGGAGTAATTACCACATCAGCATTCACTTCCATGATTCGGCCCCGTTGCATAAGGTTGTAGGTCCTGACTGCAACATCGATATAGCTATCAGGAGCCCCGTGAAAACTGAAGTTCTCATTTAAACTAACGGCGATAACAATGTCAGCTCCCAGTTCCCAGGCCAGGTCATCAGGCAGATTCATCAAAACTCCCCCGTCAACCAAAAGCATCCCTTCATAGCGAACGGGGTTGAAAATAATGGGCTGGGCTGAACTGGCGGCAACGGCAGTGCTGACCGAACCTTCTTTGAAAATAAAGATTTCCCCTTCAATTAAATCTACGGCAACAATCCCAAACTTTTTTTCTAACTGGGAAAAATCATCGTGAGGTATATATTTTTTTACCTGGTTCATTATTCCCCGGGGGCTGAAAAAACCCAGGTCGGGAATTGCAGGAATGAGAAAATCCCAGTAACTGATGTTGTCCGCAACTTTTCTAATTTCTTTTGCAGTCATCCCATTGGCGTAAAGGGAACCTACAATACTTCCGGCACTGGTTCCCGTAATTATATCAACTTCAATTCCGTGTTTTTCCAGGACCTCAATAACACCAATATGGGAAAAACCCCAGGATGCCCCACCGCTGAGAGCCAGACCAATTACAGGTTTTTTTGCTTCTTCCTGGGCGATAAGGAGCCCGGGCCAGGAAAAAAGAAGAAAGGTTATTAAGAAAAACAACAGAGTTTTCTTGGTGGGAGTCAATTTTTTTCCTCCTATTCTGGAAAATAATATCTGCTATTTCTTTTTTTTAAAACCCTGCAGTTGTTGTAAAAAAACCATGGTAACCTCCCGGACCAGCAAGACCGGAGAGGTTATTTGCCCCTGCAGAGCAACCCGGAAAGAAACATCATAACCGAAACAGTCTGCAAGGATCAGGTCGCATTTTTGCAGTAGTTTAACCTGATCGGAGGTGAGTTGCTCTCTTCCGTAAGGCGGATGAGGGTTAAAGATAATTGTTCTTCCCCCTGTTTCCCAGTTGGCCCTCATCATATTTTCCTGTCTGGGATCTGGGGCTATCAGGCCCATGGTTCCCCCGGGAAGCATCCGGTCGACCAAACTTCGGGTAAGATTATGTGGCAAAAGCAGGGGAACTTCACTTTTAAAGCGGGGAAGCGGAGCAGAGCAAAGGACAACAAGGGTCTGGGCTCCTTTGGCGATAAGCTGAGTTCCAGCAAGTTCCAGGTAAGGCTCTATTTTTTTTACCGATAACTTGATTTCTTTTTCATGGGCCCTGGTGTACAAAAAGTCCTCCCCTTCTTCAGGAGAAAGCCCCCGCCATTTGTCTTCGGGAACCTGGTTGAGAACACCATTTTCCATTACGCTAAATTCATCGGGAACCCAGTTAACAAGTTCCGGCCGGGGAGCCAAACCGATAGTTATCAAACCTAGTTTTGTTTTCAAGTCGTATCCCCTTTCTTCAACTCTATTTTCCTCCCCAGTTCATGGGTTAAAATGTTTTGCAAATCTTTTATTAAATCTGGGTCTTTGCTCCCGGCCCCCAGGAGCAGGTTTTCTGCAGGAACTGTAATAACAACAACTTCCTGTCCTTTTTCAATTTCTCCGGCAGCAACAGGCCAGCCAGTTTTTTTATCAAACATTGTTATAAGATCGGGAAAAACTGCCCTGAAATTATCCCCCTGGCCCAGTGTAATAAATTCATTGCAAAAGATTGCTTCAGCTTCAAGGCCAGAAATCCTGACATAACCAAGGTCAAGTCCATCTTTAGGATTTCTTTCAAGTTCTTCTATTCTCCCGGGGCCAATAAAGTTTCCTCTTAAAAAGCGAACGGCAACTTTTGCGGCTTCCATTCCCCCGAGGGGAACTCCCTCGGTCACTTCATACCCGAGTTTATAGGCCATTTCCAAAGCCCCAGGAGCTCCATTGGCGCGGGCATAACTCAATTCAACGGGATTTCGGGCTACTGCAATCATTGCATTCTGGGATTCGGCCATTTCAACAACCATTTTATTTCCTCTTTTTAAATTACCCCGGAAGGATAGTTCTTTATCGTTCGGACCAACAGCCGCCTGCCAGGATAAGAAGTCTTCCTGTAAATGAAGGCCCATGCCTCCCATCAAACCCAGGGGATGAGCGCGCCCATTACAGGGACAGTCAACCAGGTGAAGTCCATAGGCCATGGCCTGAGAGAAACCATTAATACTGGCATAACCTCCGTTTTCATTGGTTATAACCCCGGAAATTTCTTCCGGATAATTGGCCTGAAGCTTTTGAAAAGCCCTGGCGAAAATTTCAGGCCTGGGGTAACTCTGCTTGGTTGAAGGGGGTCCAACAAGGGCCACGGTAGCAACAATTGTATCCCCGGGAAGTTTGTGTGGGGGAACTATTGTAATCGGGCCTACTTCCAGGGCCCATTGGAGAGCTTTTCTGCCCTCTTCAAATGACCCACCTCCCCCTCCTCCCAGGATCGAACCACCGAGGAGCAGGTATTCTCCCTGTCTCTGGTTATTTATTTTAAGCATCCTTACCCCTCCTGTTTTTGGTTGAATAGTTCAGCATAAAGGGAAAATTCCATCCCCTGTTTTTTATTATATCACCGGTTTAAATGGTTGTCTTCAAGAAATTGAAAAACAGGTCCGAAAAGGATCTTTTAACCGGCCTGTTCCGCCAGTATTTCCATAAAACTTTCTACCCTTGGCCTGATTTGCCCTGCAGGAAAGCTGCCCCGGTCAATATAGTCCCCCTGCAGGGCCAGAAAGGAGCTTTCTTTTTTCCTCAGTTCCCTCCTGATAAAGGGTTGGGAGTTGGTGAACTGGCGGCAACCCCAGGGAGAAAAATGGATTACACAATCGGCAGCAAATTCCCGGTAAGCTTGTTCTATTTTTTTAATTCTCCGCTTAACAGGGCCAGCGCCCGGGTGACTTGGTATTTTTCGGGCCAGACTCTGATAGGTGTGGTCGGGGTTCGATGGCTCCCAGCTAATGTTATTCATTTCCTCTAAAACAATGCGCCCTTTCTGTTTTTTTTTCCCGGATTATTTGCTCAACTTCTTTATGAAGTTGCATCTTTTTTCCGGAGTTCTTGGACCTGGAGCATATTTTCCGGGTTTTATTGGGCCAGTGAGACGATTCGGGCATATAGGATTGGCATCATTTCTTTCCTGAAATATTTTCTCTGGAGCTTAATAAATTAGCAGGCCATCTTTTACCGAGAACAAGATAAAGATTTCCCTGTTTTCCGTCGATTGTTTTTCCTTTTTCAACTTCCTGGAAATTTTCATTATATATCGCCAATAGTTCCCAGAATCCTGTTTCCTGGATGGCTTTTTTAAAAGAAGGGTAGGTCCAGGAAGCCATGGTATGTTCTTCCTCCAGCTTTCCTTCTACACCTTTTTCCTTTACCTTCATAATGCACCGGTGCTGGGAAAGTTTTTTCTCCTGATTTTCTTTTAGAACCTGCCAGGTAGTTTCAATGCTAACTCCTTCTTTTTGTTCAACCCAGGTTTGCTGCTTGGGAAGTTCCTCCTGGGGAATGCGGAAGGAAATCTGGATAATATATAATCCATTCTCCCTGAGGCATCTGGCAGTGGATGCCAGGTGTTCTTTAACCAAGTCAGGTTCCAAAAGGTAACCCAAACTGTTAATCAAATTCAGTGAAATATCAAATTTGCCTTCCCAGGTAAAATTGACCATATCCCCTTCTACAGCTTTTGCTTTTTTCTCCACTCCTTCTTTAATTAATTTCTCCCGGGCAAATTCAACCATATTGGGGTTAATATCATACCCCAGGGCTGAATAACCGTGTTGGGCGAGAGCTACTAAAACCCTTCCCGATCCACAGGCCGGTTCAAGAACAGTTTTTACTTCCCGGGGGTAATGTTTTTTCCAGATCTTTTCCAGGCCTTTAATTTCCTCGGTTTGGTCCCAGCCAAAGGCCAGGTCGTAATAAAACGGGTGGTTGTAGAGGTCTGAAGTCATTCCTTACCCTCCTTCAAAATTTTTCCGTATATTATTATTTTTACAGGGAACTTTAAAACCCCTTTATAGTAAATAATTATCCCCGGGAAATTAAATTTGAAATATCATTTTTGCGGCGTATGATTATTTTCTCCCCTTGGAAAAAAGGTTTAATTTGCAAGGGTTTTTTTGTTTGATTTATTTTTCCCCAGAAAAAAAATAACCCGCAGTATGGAGCTGCGGGCCGTTAACTTATTCGCCAATCCGTGGATCCAGAGCATCTCTAAGCCCATCGCCGAAAAGGTTTATCCCCAGAATAGCAAGAGTGATAAAAGCACCGGGACCCAGAACAAGCCAGGGTGCAAGGAGCATATACTGTCTCCCCTGGTTGATTAAGCGCCCCCACTCCGGATCAGGAGGCTGAGCACCGAGACCCAAAAAGCTCAAAGAAGATGCTGCGAGGACTGCACTGGCGACCCTAAATGTAGAGTAAACGATAATTGGGGCGATGTTGCTCAAAACATGGCGGAAAATGAGCCGGATGCTGTTAGCTCCAGAAGCCAGTGCCGCCTGGATGCAATCTTTTTCTTAACTAATCATCAAAACCGCTTAGAACATTGACTGCAGCAAAAATGGTTATTGCGGCCAGTTGTGCTGTAGACTGGTCCAGGTCAAACCGTGGAGAAACTTCGGCGATATCAAAACCAACAATTTTCCCCGAGCGTAAAATGTGTTTAAAAAGTCTTAAAAATATTTCCGGTTCCAGGCCCAGGGGGTGCGACAAGCTTACTCCAGGGGCGAAGGCCGAAGAAAAGACATCGGCACAAATGGTAAGATAAATTTGGGATTGGCTTTTGATAAAGGTATCAATTTTTTCCAGGTTATCGCCTATATAATAATCTTTTATATCCCTGGCAAGAATAAATTCTGCCCCCAGTTCGTGAGCTTTATCAAACAAACTTTTCGTATTTCCATATTTTTGAATTCCCAGGGTGAGATAAGAAAATTTACTTCCTTCTTCCCTGCATTGATCTGCAATCTGCAAAAACATTGTTCCCGAATTTCCCCCATCGGGGTAGGGCCGAAGATCAAAATGAGCATCAAAATTGATTATCCCCAGATTTTCCTGGTCTAAATATCTTTTGATGCCATTGTAGTTTCCCAGGGCAATTTCGTGTCCCCCTCCCAAAACGATTGGGAAAAAGCCCATTTTTAAAATTTTGTTCACTGCTTCTTCCAGGGCTTTTTGCCCTTCTTCAAGGCTGGCCTCGCCGGAACAGTTAATATTCCCTGCATCATATAATTTTACTTCTTCTCCAAAACTACAGGGAAGATTGCCCATTTCCCGTCGAATACTTAAAGGTCCTTTTGCAGCTCCAGCTCTACCCTTGTTCTTTTGTACCCCTTTATCACAGAAAAATCCTAAAAAGCAAAAGTTTTTCTCTTTGTCTCCGGGAACTGGTATTATATCATCCTCTAATAAATGAAATTTTTTAACCCATTGATGCCAGCGGAAAGATCTAAAGTTATCTTCATCATCTATTCTTCCCTGCCAGTCGTTTTTTGCAGTTGGTTGATAATACTTTTCTAAAAACAAAATGGCACCTCCACTATTTTCATGAGTTTAAAGGTAAGAACTTTTTAATTATATTAATTGCTTCCTGGGCCGTGTCAAAACCCATAATTATATCGTCCCGGGCAAAGTCATTAACCCTTCCCCGGGCATCAATCAATTTATCTGCAAGCTCTCCACTCCAACCGCTACCTCTCCATCCCAGTAATAGTTTTCCTTTTTTCCAGGCCAGGGCGATTTCCGAAAGAGTCCCCGAGCCTCCTCCAATTGCAATAACAGAATCAGCAGCTGCAATAATAGCGTTGCGGGCTTCACCAATACCGGTAGGAATGGGAATATTAACAAATTGATTTGCTTCTTCGGGATTTTCTCCAGGAAGAATTCCCACAGTTTTCGCCTCTTCCCCTTTTGCTTCAAAAGCACCCTGGCAGACCCCTTTCATAACTCCACCAAGGCCACCGCAGGTTATAATGGCCCCTTCCCGGGCGATTAATCTACCTATCTCTTTGGCAATTTGATATTCCTTGGATTCAGGAGTTACATCTCCGCTTCCTATTACCGCAATATTAATCCTGTGCACGGGAAATCCTCCCCTTTGCAAATTAGACTAAATCCTTTCCTTTTAATTTACCCTTTAGGAAGAAATTACGCCATCGCAGGAAAAATTCCTGTTAAAAGTATTACACCATAATTTCCCGCTAATTTCAAACCTGCATCTGTAGGAACTCCCCAATGGGAAAAAAGAATTTATTAGGTTAATAAATTCTTCCGAAATTATTGATCCATTAGTTTTCCCAACAAACAAATTAAGGCTTGTTTTTTCTTCTTTCCCTCTGGAAACCGCCCATTTGTAACTACGGTGGACAAGCTTATCAAAAGGGTTTTTCCAAAGGGAACCAGATCAATCTGTTTTCTTTATTCCTTCAGCCACCCGGGAGATGGGCTCCTCTGGGAATTCAATAACAGCGACTTCGTCCTTTTCGTTAAAGATAACAGTGGATCCTCCCTGCCTAAGAACCTATTCTGCGCCCTTTTCCTGAATTCCAAGCTCCATAATTTCCTTCCCGGCAAAAATATCACTCTTGCCAAAACCTCTGTTTTCTACTTGGGGATTTAATTCCATTTCCTTTAATCGTTTTCAATTTTCTTTTCCCGCCTATTTCAGTAATCTCCTCCTATATTCATAGTAAAATGTGGAGTTTTTATAACTGAACCCAAACCTCCTTCTAATTTAGACTATCCAGGTTGATGTTTTAATTTTCTTAGTAATTAGGGCCAACCATAACAAGAAAAGAAAAAGGCGGGAAATTACCGCCAGGGAAATGAAATTTACATTTTGCGAAGAAAAAGTTTTCCCTTATTCTAAGTTTGAGGCCATGTAGAAAAAATAATACTATCAATAATTACCTTGGTTGTTTTAAAATAAGTCCATTCGCGTATGGTAGTAACTTCAATGGAAATTTTTGTTCCTGCTTCAATTGTTTCTCCCTCTTTGACCGTAAGGTAAAGAGTTTCGACGGTGTTATTATAATCAAATTTATCTGGGCTTAAAGATACAGGTTCTGCATCTAATACATCATCAATCGTTATTTCAGTTCCACCTGCAATATCCTGGTTTAACTTAAATGAAACAACCTTAGTGTCTGGATTGGAATCAAGTTCTGTTGCAAGAATCCTATTGGTAATTTCAGGAGCTGCGACAATTCTGGATTGATTATCCCCAAAGTATATTTCCAAATTATCTTTTATTGTTGAAGGCTTCCCAGAAAAGGTTAGGGTATTTCCATCATAAATCCCCAAAGAATATTCAACAGCTCCTACTGTAACTCCATCAAAAATTGCGTCATCAGAAATTCCAATATCTTCAAGGGTTTTTGCGAAAACTACATCTTTTATTAGCATATTATTTGAGTCAAAATTAATTCCTCCTACCCCGCAACCAACTTCATTTCCATTCCCCTGCAATTCTGCATTATCTCCGGTGAAATATACAAAGCTTCCCGAAGAAATAAACATACTATCGAGCAAAGTCAGTTTGCCCTTGACTATAGCAGCTCCTGGGTTAAATCTGACGTCATTAAAAATAGCATCGGAATTGAACTCCCATATTCCATTGGTTGAGGTTGTTCCCGCAAACTCAACATTTACAAGAATTACTTGCCCATTAAATTCGGAGGTAACGTAACCATCAGTTTTGGCTAAATATCCGTTTTTTAAGTTCCCGTGAAAGTTTTCAGTGAAATTAAAACCATTATTGGAGTTATCGTTGATAAGACTATACCCTCCCAGGTCAAAGTTTACCGGGCGCTCAACTAAAAGAGCATCTTCAAGAGTAATATCATTGGCAAGGATAATTAGCCTAAACTGAGGCTCATCCAGAGCGTCCAATAATTGGTCCCAGTCAGCTACAGTTTTACTAAGTATGACTTCAAACGTTCCGTTTTTGTTTTTTCTAGATAAATTTATCGCTTCATTTTCAGTAAGGTATTCACCCACAAATAAATCATTATTAATCACAAGGGTTGCGCTTGGTGTTCCGGAAAGGGTTAACGTCCCCGTTAAAGTATTGTTATCAAAACCTTCTGGTGTAAATTCAAGAGTTCCAAAATCCTGGGTTGTAACCTTAAAAGCTTCTGCGTGTTCTTTTTTTTCAACTCCAGTAATAGTAATAGTCGCGGTATAATCCAAAATACCTCCACAACCGGTTAGGAAAATAAGAAAAACCAAAATAAAAAGAAAAGACAAAAACAAAAATTTCCCTTTTAGGTTTTTCATTGGATACCCCCTATTTTAGTTTCTTGACTTTAATATAGCATAGCAACCTAAAGCTTTTTTAAAGAAAACCTAAAAATCATTTTTTTATTTGCAAGCACTATTGTTGCAAAAAAAAGATGAATAAAAGTCAAGAAACGAAAGAACTAGGAAAAACGAGGGAAAAAGCGAAATCCTGGGAAATAATAGCTCCAAACCATATACAACAACAGAAAAATCCCTTATAATTGAGTTTAGGGTAGTCCTTGCCCAAATCTCAACTACAAGGGAGATTAGAAAAATGCATGGCAAGGATACCACGAACACCACATTTTTTAAACTGTTAGAACCCCTTAATAACGGAAGGATCCAGAAGGAAATCCGGGAAAGTGAGGTCGATAAGTATACCAAGAAGCTTTTTTTCTGGAAATTTAATTCTCTGTTTGTCTATTCCATGCTCCAACAAACATCCAGTCTTCGAGAAACTTCAATTGCACTGAATAACGAGCATCTGAGCCAGGAGTTAAATTTAAAATCCATTAGCCCCTCTCAGCTATCCCGGCGGTTACGAATGATCCCCAAAGAACTTTTGCAGTTTATCTACTCCGATGTCCTGGGCCAGCTCCAACAAGTTATGGTTAGCCAGGGTAAGGATAAGGGATTAAATCTTTCCATTGTTGACTCTTCAGTAATCTCCTGTGCGGTGGGGAAATTTCCCTGGGCCAGATTCAGGAAAACAAAATCCGGGGTAAAAATCCACCTTAAAATCCAGTTACACGACGGAGAAGCCTTTCCCGTTGATAATACAGTAACAACTCAAAAAGATGCTGATAGAACCCAGATGGATCAACTAATAGAATACGACCCGGATACAATTTATGTTTTTGATCGGGCCTACATTGACTTTAAAAAGTTCGACCAGTATTGCTCGGAAGAACTGCTTTTTGTTACCCGGACAAAGGATAATACTGTAGTAACAGTGGAAGAGGAGCTTCCTGCCGAAGGCGAAATTACAAAACATCAGAAGGTGACCCTGGGTAAAGGCCCTAATAAGATGGAACATCAAATGCGACTTTTGGAAACCCTGGATAGCGAAGACAATGTAATCACTATAGTCACCAATGATTTCGACCGGGATGTAGAAGAAATTGCTGAGATTTACCGCCGGCGCTGGCAAATAGAGATATTTTTCAAATGGATCAAGCAGCACCTTGAAATCAAGCATTTATACGGAAATTCTCCGCAAGCAGTGGAAAATCAAATACTAATAGCGCTGATAACATATTGTCTTTTACTTCTGGCAAGGTACAAATTTAAGCCGAAAGAAAAGCTGCTCAAAGTAAAAAGAATAGTTATTGCCTGTCTTTTCGAGAGTTTTAAATCCTTTGTCCGCAAACTGAACAAACCACCAGCGAAAACCTCAAAGGGCCGAAGGAGAATAGAGCATGAAAGGGAGTATAGAGAGATAGAAAGGCAGGTGATGAGCGGAGAAGCAGACCATTTATTGATGGTCTAAGGAAATTTGACTGAGAATATAGATTGTAAAAATGTGGTGTAAGGGCTACCCCCAAGTTATTAAGTCTTTAACTTTCCTGGGGAGAAGCGACTGGAAAATTTTAGAAATTATTGAATTTAAAGGCTTGCTAAAAAATTCTTTGATTTCTACATAAATCTTTTATGCAACAATAGTGATTTGCAAGAAAAATCTTTTTATTTATAAATAACCCCCTAACGCAATTGTCGGGGGATTGAAAAAAACTTGATCCAGGGAAATGGCTATTTCCGGAATTTTTAATCTTCCCTATTTATAGTTTCCCCTTGGTTTTTTGATAATTATTAACTGGTTCTCCTGAAATAGTTTTTTGCTAAACCAATAAATCTTTTTCCCTCAAAAAAACAACTTAAAGATTATTTTATGCCTTCTTTACATTAACTTAATGTTATTGTGGTATTTTAAAACAAAGAACAACTTTCTTTTATCTTCTCTTTTAAGGATAAAAGGAGCACTTTCCCATCCACCTTAAAAAATAATTAAAGGCAAAGGATCCTTCTAACTTAATCTTCTCTTCGACAAAAGGTGGTGAGCAGACAAGTTTTAAAGGATTTTAGCTTTTGGTAAGTTACTATTAATTAAAAGGAGGAGAAAATGGGTCCTAATTACGAAAGGGTTGTTGTTTTCTTATTTTTATCACTTCTTTTAACTTTTTTTTCGGGATGCGGGGGAACACCTGTAACCCACACTTTAACGGTCGATATAGAACCAGCAGGTGGTGGAACTGTTTCACCTTCAAGCGGAAGTTTTCAGGAAGGCATTATTACCCTGGAGGTTACTCCAGCACAGGATTTCGAATTTTTGGAATGGAGTGGTACTCACGGCAGTGAAGTAGTTCAGGATGGGGCTGAGTGGAAACTCAATATGAACGGACATAAAACAATTACTGCTATTTTTATTAATGTTACTCTTGATAACCTGGATCAAGTGACAAAACCTGTTTGGGATGATAACAAAGTTACCTGGGACGATGTAGACAACGCAGTTAACTACGAAGTCAAGTTATTTAAAGATGGAGATCAAATTGAAACCAAGGTTGTTAGTCCAGGAGTTGAAGAATTTGATTTCTCCAGCATTATTGAAAATGAAGGTTCTGGGGAATACACTGCAACGGTTCAAGCTCTAGGTGATGGAACAAACTTTAACCATGGTCCTGTTTCCGAAACATCTGATCCTCTGGTTAAATTTAGCCTTACAGTTGAAGTTGAAGGGGCAGGAACTGTTGAACCCTCCGAAGGAATTTTCAGTGAAGGAATAATTACTCTGGTGGTTACTCCTGCCGAGGATTATATCTTTGATGATTGGGCTGGAGATCATGGAAATGAGGTTTATGAGGAAGGTAATGAGTGGAAACTCATGATTGACGGTAACAAATCCATAACTGCAGTTTTTGCTGAAAGCACACTTGATCAATTGGATCAGGTTGGTAAGCCAATCTGGGTTGGAGATGTAATAACCTGGGATGATGTGGATAATGCGGTGAATTATAATGTTCATTTCCACAAAGACGGCACCTATCTGGAAAATAGAATTGTTGCTCCAGGAATTGAAGAATATGACTTCTCAAGCGTAATGGAAGCTCAGGGTTCAGGAGCATACACTGTTAGAATTCAGGCACTTGCGGATGGAGTTAATTATAGACATGCCCCAATCTCCGACTTCTCTGAACCTCTAGAAAAAGTAACTTTAACTATTGGTATCGGTAAGGGTTTAGGTGAAACTGACCCAGAACCCGGAACTTATCTTTATAATAAAGATGAAGTTATCGATATAACTGCTACTCCTGATGCGGATTTAAAATGGGAATTTGGAGGTTGGAAAGGTAGTGTAGAAGATTTCACTCAGCCCGCAACAAATGTAACTATGGATTCTGACCAGAAAGTGCTCGCAGTCTTTTCTGGTGGTTTTGCAGGCGGCAGCGGCACTGAAGAGGATCCATTTGAAGTTGAAGATGGCGATCAGTTGAATAATGTTAGAGGATATATAGACCTTTGCTTTATTCAGACTGAAGATATCAGTTTAAGTAAATTTCGCCCTGGAGAAGGTTGGGAACCCATCATTAATTTCAAGGGAACTTATGATGGAAGCAGTAAAGAAATTACTGATTTAAAAATTGATCGGCCGGGGGATACCAAGGTTGGTTTATTTGGAAACATTATAGAAAACGCCACAATAAAAAATGTGAAAATTATAGATGCTGAAATAACTGGATATAGCCAAGTTGGATTGTTAGTAGGGCACACACACTCGAGCGAAATATTTAACTGCCACGTAACAGGTGTTGTTTCCGGAGTCAATACAGTTGGTGGTCTTGTCGGAGGGTCTGTTTGGGGCCTTGTACAGTTTTCTTCTTCAAGAGATGGAATAGTCGAAGGTTTAACAGATGTAGGAGGATTAATTGGTCATAATTACATCTCAACCATTAGGAGAAGTTACTCAATTATTGAAGTTAAAGGGACAGGTTTTAATATCGGTGGTCTGGTGGGATTAAATATTGGATATGATACTGGTAGTTCGGTTGCCCCAAGTTTAATAGAGGTTTCCTCTGCTTCCGGAAAAGTAAGTGGTTCAGGAGGAGAGAATGTTGGAGGGTTGGTTGGAAAAAATTCGGATTACGGGCAAATAAAGAATTGTTATGCCATAGGAACTACGGAAGGGAAAACAAATGTGGGAGGACTCGTAGGGCTAAACGAGGGCAGCGACACTGATCTGGTTTCCTTGGTTGAAAAATCCTACTCAATCGGTGAGGTTCAAGGCACCAGTTATGTGGGAGGACTAGTTGGTAAACAAAATGGCACTGCCATTACAGAAAAAAGTTACTGGGATAGGGAATCGTCTGGGAGAAACACTTCAGCTGCAGGAGCAAGCAGAACCACAAAACAAATGCAAGAAGGAACCCCGGATCAGGAAGTTGATGGAGTTTTAATATACGAAGGTTGGAATACAGATGACGAGATCTGGAATTTTGGAACGGAAGAAGATTATCCTATTTTCACATCTTTTCTTTTCCCCATCCCTCCAATAATTATCTTCCCATAAGTCCAACAGCAAATCATGCTTGGAGTTAGCGGTAAAAGAAGTTGCCTAACTAATAAATGAAGTTTTTCCAGAGTGTCCAATTAAGGATGTAAAAACACAAATGAACCCCCGGCTGAACGGGGGTTCATTATTTTTAGTTTGATTCCGAAAACATAGGTTTGGAGAAGAATTTTCATCAACCTCCTTAACCCCTATCGGGTGGTAAGGAAAAACTGCAAGAAAAATTAAGTTACAGGGGGAGCGGCGGCCTCCTGTCACAA
>PWGV01000095.1 GCA_003554585.1 Halobacteroidaceae bacterium
ATTTCAATTGCCAGGAGGCTCGCTTCCCTTTATTTTCATTTTACCCAGGTATTGAGTGAAGACCTGGGTGAGGAAAAAGCAAAAGAAATAACAAAAAAGGTAATAAAAAACTATGGAGAAGAAAGTGGGCGAGAAGCCAGGAAGAAAGTTGAAGAGATGGGCTTATCCCTGGAAAAGGAGAATTTTTCCCGTGGCTCAGATTTGCCTTCGGTGGGATGGGAGACCGAACCAAAAGAGTACTCTGACGGAAAATGTAATGTAAAAATCACTTATTGCCCCTTTGCCGAATTTTGGATTGAAAAAGGAGCAGAAAAATTTGGCAGGATTTACTGTTTTGTTGACCAGGCTAAATATTCTGGGTTTAATCCCGAGTTACATTGTACTCATGTAAAGAATGTTCTTGATGGGGATCCATACTGTGAAATAGCTTTAGAAAAAAAGAAATAGTTTTTCTGCTTATTTCTAAAGAGGAGGAATAAAAATGGATGACAGAAAGGTTAATATGAAAAAAGTTGGCCATGGGATTGGTTTTGGAATAGGTATTGGTGTTGCGCTGGGAGCAGCTTTTGGAAGTATTTTCGGAGATTTAGCCCTGGGGATTGCAGTTGGAATGGGAATGGGAGCTGCAATTGGAGCAGGAATAGGCAGCTCTCTGCACTAAATAAAAAGGGAAAAAGGATTTGGGTGACGCCATAAATTTTCTGGGAGTTCCTGAATATAAAAGTCTTTATAAATGTTTTTCAAGAATTCCAATTTATTTTCTATCCTGAGAGGTGTCTTTTTTTATTCCTGGTAAAAAAATAGGAGCAATGTAATTGAACACAGAAAGGAATTAGCATTTTAATGAGGAAATTTATTATTGAAAAAGGATAAGGGATTAGAAAGGGCAAAGTAATTTAAACGGGAGAATAATCAACCTTCGTTCAGGGTCCAATTTATAGAAAAGGGGGTGAGGTTTTGTTTAAAAATAAAAAAGAAGCCCAAACAACGGCGCTAATAATTGACATAGAAACAACGGGTTTGAACGAAGGTGATAAAATAGTAAAGTTTGCAGGTGTCCTTTTTGAGTTTAACAAGAAGACCGGGGAAATTGTTGATATTATTGACCAGTACCAAGGTACCAGAGAATTTAAGATTTCTTCTTCCTTAAGAGAGGAAAAAGAAGATGGTATTATCGATGAAGCTTCTGAATATAATGAATTTAATCAGGATAGAATTGAAGGAATGATTAATAAGGCAGATGTCATCATTACTCACAACATTCAACTGGTAAAACGCTTTATTACCCGCCTTTTCCCGGAAGCCAACCAAAAAGAATGGATAGAAACCATGGAAGGCTTTCCCTGGACAGAGGAAGGTTTTCCCAGCAAGGCTCTTGAGGAAATTTTACAAGCCCTTGATATTCATAAAACCAGTTCTCCTGTGATTTTAAATGATTTTAAAGAATATCTGGGAAAAATCTCCGCAATGGCGGGTGGTTTTTGGGGAAAAATTAAAACCCATGACCTTTTTAAGGCATTTTTATCAGAATCAAATGAAGGGAAGTCAGAATCTTTTAGGCCTCTAAGGGAACTGGAGGGGAAAAAGAAGAAGGGAATTAAATTTAAAGGGACAATAAACCCAAATCCCATCAGGAAATATGAAGTATTGGGGCCTTCTTCAGAAAATTTCAACCAGGACACCGCAAAAATTAAAATTTCTGCCCCCCTACACAGTGGAATAGGTGAAAGAAAAAGGGTTTCAATAAAAAAGAAGACAGACGAGAAAATTGGAAATAAAAAGGTCATCCTTTTTTCAGTAACAGGGGTTCTTCTGTTGGCTATTTTAATAATTTCCTTCTCTTTTTTGGGAAGAGATAGAGCCCAGGAAGTTGATAAAACCGATCTTGTTGAAGATAGCCCGGCCAGATTGGAACAGGTTCACCTATCAAGGGAGGAAGAGCAGGAGTATTTGAAAGAAGAAATGCTCATAGGTATGCCCCAGGTAAATTTAAACTTTAGGGAAGGGCCTGATACAGAGTATGAAATTTTAAGACAATTAAATCCTGGGAATACTTTTTTCGTTGCTGGAGAACAGGAAAACTGGTGTTATATTGTTTTGTTTTCAGCCGATGGGTTTGAAAAAGGCTGGGTCCACAAAGATTATGTTGATATTTTAGAGTATAACCCTCAACAGGAAATGGTAGTTATATATCATCAAGGACCTGGAAGCGAAGAAAGGGATAATCTCTATCTGGGGATGACCCAGGAACAGATTTTAGAATTGTTTGGAGACCCGGAAATGACTGCAGAAAAAACCTGGTATTACAGGGGTGTGCCCCTTTATTTTAATTCTGAGGAAGAATTGATTGGCTGGGATAATAGAAACCAGGGATTGGATGTAAGTATACAGCGGCGCGGTTTTACCCAATCCGAATTAAAGACCATCTTTGAGGGAGAGTATAGAACATGGATCGAAGAAAGAGAATAATTTATTTTCACCAGTTTATCCCTTGATTTGAAATGTTAATATTAACATCCGAATTTGGAGAGGGGGTAGGATCCAATTAGCAACATAACTAAAATTTATACCACCGTCGGAGGTTACTCGGAAACTTCCTACCAGGTTGAAATTGATTTTATAAAACAAAAAGCCGAATATGTTGTCCTTGATTACGGGTTTGAGTTAATTAATAAAGAAACCATTAATCTTTCTTACGAGGCCCTGGAGGAGTTCAGGAAAAAGCTTGAGGAAATTGGTGTTTTTTCCTGGGATAAACATTATGAAGATTCAGGAGTCCTAAATGGAACCAAATGGTCTTTAGAAATAGTTTTTGAAGACCAAAGGTTTAAATACACCGGGAGCAATGCCTTCCCTGAAAAGTGGGAAGAGTTTTGTAAAGCTATAAGAGTTTTAACAGGAAGAGAGTTCTGGTGAAAATATAAGGTGAAAATTTAAAATGAAATATCCTTGAAAAATTGAGGGGATGGTAAAAATTTTTAAGGTAAAAATTTTTGGAGGGAACAAAAAAAGCTCTAATTTGGAAAAAGGTATAAACGAGTGGTTAAAAAAGAATGTAGGAGTTAAGGTAGTGGACATTAAATATGGATATTCTGCTGATGGAAGTGTGGGATGGCATTCTGCAATGGTTATTTTTGAAACAGAAGATAGTAGCTTACTATAAAAGAACCACTTTTCTTTGCCGGTTTTTTTGCCCTATTGCCTAAAAATAAAAAAACAACGGTTCAAAGATGTATCCCCATCAGAACCGAATATTTCAGTAAATATTTTTTCCCCTTTTAGTTTTTAAATCCAGAGAAAATTATTTTAAAACCAAGGGCGGTTATTACCGCTCTTTTTTCTTTCTCCAAGCCACCCTGTTCCTCCCAATACTTCAGTTAGAATAGAAAAAAATGGAATTACCTTATTTTAAAGGGGTTAAAAAGATCTATTGAAGCAAGATGCTTATTCCGGGAACAAAAATTTTTAGGGAGGGGTATTTCAGAGAAAAAGGTTTGGGGAAGTTCTACTTAAGCTTTCTTTTTAATTTTTGATGGTTTCTTCTTTAGGGTTGCTGTTAGAATCGAAAAAATGGTAAAAGAATTTTAGGCTGCAGGCATTTTCCTGCCGGAGAAAACTTTTGGAGCAAAAGTTTACATTTTTTTTACAATTCGGGAAAAGGGAAAAGAAAACAATTTCGTGAAATTATATAAAGAAAAAAATTAAGGAGGGTTTTTTTTATGAAAAAACTGGTTTTGCTTTTCCTCGCAGCTTTGTTGGTTTTATCTTTTTCAACTGCGAGCCTGGCAGATATTTCTCCGGAAGGAGATGAATGGCCCGATAGTTTGATGCTGGGCATGGTTCCTTCCCGCGAGGTCAGCAGAATGATAGAATCAATCGATCCCCTGACCGATCTGCTTTCTGAAGAATTGGGTATCCCGGTTTCCGGAACGGTTTTAACAAGCTTCACTGGAGTTATTGAAGCAATGGGAACTGGAAGAGTAGATATCGGAATTTTTGGGCCTTTTGCCCTGGTTCTGGCCGAAGAGCGACATAACACAGAAATTATCCTTAACTCCATTCGTTTTGGTGCAGATCATTACAAATCACAATTTGTTGTCCGTGCTGACAGTGGTATAGAGACTATTGAAGACTTAAAAGGTAAGACCATGGCCTTTGTTGACCCGGCTTCGACTGCTGGTTACCTGTTTCCCTATGTTCATATGCTAAACCACGGAATTGATCCTGATACCGACCTCGGGGATTATATCTTTGCCGGGGCCCATGATGCAGCCATGATTGCTGTTTACAATCAAGAAGTTGACGTAGGTGTTAGCTTTGATGATGCTCGGGAAGATATTGAAGCTGAATTTCCTGATGTAATGGAAGAGCTCAAGATACTTGATTATACTGCTGAGATACCAAATGATGGAATAGCAGTAAGAAGAGAACTTCATCCCGACCTGGTCAAGGCCATTCAGGATGCTTTTGTTGCAATCGGTGCAACCGAAGAAGGAGAAGAACTTCTTAATACCCTTTACAATGTTTCCGGGTTTGTCCCGGCAACCAGCGAACGATATGATATCGTCCGCCAGACCTATGAAATTATGCAGGAATACATCGACTTTTAATTAACCGAAAGAAGAGAATGGGGCAGTAGTTTTGCTGCTGCCTCATTCTGTCATTTTACATGGTAATTATGATGGTAAGGGGTTGGTCAATATTTTAGAATTTGATAATGTTTCCGTCGTTTACCCCGGGAATGTCGAGGCATTGAAAAAGGTAAGCCTCACAATAAATGAGGGAGAATTTGTAGTTATTGTCGGCTTGAGCGGAGCTGGCAAGTCCACCCTTCTGCGAACCGTAAACAGGCTTGTCGAACCAACCGAGGGGAAAATTAGAATTGAAGGTCGAGACATAACAAAACTTAACAAAAAAGAATTAAGGCGAATGCGAGCCCAGATTGGAATGATTTTCCAGAACTTTAATCTTGTAAACCGGTCCCGGGTAATCCGGAATGTTTTAGCGGGAAGGCTTAGCTATGTCCCTACCTGGAGGACTCTTCTGGGAATGTTTCCAGCTGAAGATAAAGAAATTGCTCTTTCGGCCCTGGAGAGAGTAAGAATCAGTGAGAAAGCAAATGTTCGGGCCGATCACCTTTCGGGAGGACAACAGCAGAGGGTAGGTATTGCCCGGGCCCTGGCCCAGAAACCGAAAATAATACTTGCTGATGAACCGGTGGCTTCTCTTGACCCTCCAACTTCTCACGCGGTAATGAAAGATTTGCGCCGGATAAACAGGGAGGACAAAATAACCACCCTGGTTAACCTCCATTTCATTGACCTGGCCCAGGAATACGGAGAGAGAATAATTGGGCTCAGGGACGGGGAATTGGTATTTGATGGCCCCTCTTCAGAGGTTGATGAGAGCGTTTTTGAAGATATTTATGGTCGCTCCATTACAGATGATGATTTGAGGGGAGGGACCCAAGTTGGCCAAGGGGACCGGGACTGAAGCGAAAAAGTTGGCAAAGGTTTTCTGGGTTGATAGGCTGAAAAAAATCAGCGCCATTGGTGTTATCGTGATAATTTATATCTGGAGTGCCAGGGGGGTTGGTTTTAGCCTCCTGGAGATTGTCGGGGAACTTCCCAGTTTTTTCTCCTTACTCGGGGAAATGATCCCTCCCAACTGGGCTTACAGCAGACGTCTTATCGATCCCCTGCTGGAAACCATTCAAATCGCAATCCTGGGGACCTTCTTTGGGGCAATTCTTACCATTCCTCTAACTCTTCTCGCGGCCAACAATATAACCCGGAACAAGTATATTTATTTTTTTGCCAAAGGTTTAATGAATATTTTTCGAACCATTCCGGAATTATTGTACGCAGCAATCCTTGTTGCAGGAATCGGGTTAGGAGCATTTTCGGGAATGCTTGCGATAACAATTTTTTCAACAGTTGTAATTGCCAAACTTACCAGTGAAAGCCTTGAGGCAATTTCCTATGGTCCACTGGAGGCTCTGCAGGCTGTGGGTGGAAATAAATTGGAAATGATAAGGTATGCAGTGGTTCCCCAGATACTTCCTGCTTATACTAGCTATAGTTTATATGTGTTTGAAATTAATATTCGGGTTTCAACGGTTTTAGGGCTTGTTGGAGCTGGGGGGATAGGAGTTCCCCTGCAGACCTCCCTCAATTTATTCCGCTACCAGAATGCATCAATGATAATCCTCGTAACCTTTATCCTGGTTATGGCAATTGATTACGCCAGCACCAAGTTAAGGGAGGTATTGGTTTGAAAATAAACTGGCAGTTATTTAGAAGAGTTGTAAATCTCCTAATAATTATGGGGGTAATAATCTGGTCCCTGGAAGGGATGAATATTAACTGGGAAAGGATTTCCCGCGGGATTCCCTCGATCGGTAACATTATAAAATTAATGTTTCCCCCTGATATGAGTTATTTTTCTCGTTCCCTGTCCGCAATGATGGAATCCATTCAAATCGCGGTTATTGGTACTACAATTGCAGCTATTCTGGCTTTTCCCATTAGCTTTTTATCTGCTGCAAAAATCGGGGTGCCTTTTTGGGTAGTTTTTTTAGCAAAACAGGTTTTAAATGCCATTCGGACCTTCCCCGAGTTAATTTTAGGAATTTTCTTTGTAGCCTCTTATGGGCCGGGGCCTCTGGCGGGAGTTATGGCTATCGGAGTTAACTCAATTGGGATGCTGGGCAAATTAAATTCTGAGATAGTTGAAACTATTGACCGTGGCCCCATTGAAGCCCTGGAAGCGAGTGGTTCCAACCGGGTCGAAGTTTTCCTGTATGCCATTTTCCCCCAGGTCTTACCTCAATTTCTGGCTACTGCCCTTTACCGTTTTGAATTAAACCTAAGGGCAGCGACAGTTCTGGGCCTTGTTGGTGCGGGGGGTATTGGTGTTATCTTGCTGCAAAGTCTGCAGTTCAGGCGCTGGCCAATAGTAGGGATGTCTTTATTGATTATAATCGTAGTGGTAACAATTATTGACTATTCGAGTGCTTATATTCGGAAACGAATTACCTGAGATAACTGGAAAAGGATCAGGAGTTGTTAATAATCATGGGAGAAATATTGGAAAAAATTGATCCGGGGAAAATAAAATTATTCTTATTTGATCTTGATGGGACCCTTTACGAGGATCAGGACCATTTTGATTTTTATGCACAATGTCTGGCAGAGAGATTGGAACCGGGAAAACGCAATCTTTTCTGGGAGGATCTACAGGCTTCTCGCCGGGGGGAACACCCCCTTCGCCTGGGTAGAGTTTATGATCTGGAAAAAGATTTAATCCTGGAAATAGATAGGGAGGCTAGAATAAAAAGGGCCTGGACCTGGGAGGGGCGAGCACTTGAAAAAGGAAGACTTAGGACTTTTTATCCACTCCAGGTCAGGTGTAACATGGAGAATATGCTGTACATGGGAGATGGGTGGTGGCTGCCAGCAGCCTGTGCTTTTCATTATGGGCTCAAGGATCCTGGGTATTGCTATCAAAAAACAAAAGACTGGCTGGCGGAAACAGATCGTGCCTTGCAGCCAATTCCTGGGCTTGCAGAGAAATTGAGTCTTTTAAGTGAAACTTACCCCCTAGTCCTAGCAACAAATAGTGATCAGGAGGATACAGAAAGATTGCTAAAGTTGCTGGAGCTAGAACAAATTTTCAATTCAATATTTACCTGCTGTGAAAAACCCGCAGGGACCAAATTTTTGGCGAAAAAAATAGAAGAGGACTTTGCAATTGACCCCGAAGGATTTATCTCCATCGGGGACAATTTTCTTAACGAAATTGGTCCTCTCAGAGATACTGGAGCCCAGTCTATTTTAATTGATCCCCACGGAGTTTTTAGCGAAGATGGAGAAACTGGTCCTGTGGTGAAAAGCATACGCGATATTTTCCCTTTGTTTGATTATTTAGTTCCGGATTATACTGATAAAAATTAATTAAGACAGTAGGAACTCCGAAAATAACTTAATTATGGGTCTTATTCAGAGATTGCCCTTCGGGGCAATCTTTATTTTTTTACAAAGTTTCGAGGATTTTTTTTAAGAAAACTCGAGCAAATAAAAGGTTTTAAAAATGGGGGAAACCGGGGCTTGAGTTTGACGAGCTAATTGATTAAAAAGTTAATTTATTTGCAGGGAAAAGTTAAGGTTAGTTTAATAATATAATATACACTGAAACTAATAAAAATTGTTTTGCTTTGCTGGAGAACAAAATCAGAAAAGAAATTTGCCTGCGGTGTTTTTCAAAAAGTAATTTTGTTTGATAAGCTGGAGAAACTTGTCCAAGTTCAGGTGCAGAAATTTTTATGAAGAATTGTCTATGACCGGGAAATGAAAAATTAAAAACAAAGGAGTTGAAAAAAATGAAAAGGTTTTGGAATGTGTTCACCCTGGTTTTACTTGTCACTTTTTTGCTTACCAGCTCTACAATGGCCGCAAATGAGGTAATTATCGGATCTCCCGCGGATGCGCGAACCCTTTTTGCAATGAAATTTATAGACCTGGCTACCCATGATCCGATTTCCAACATTTATGACCCCCTGATTACGCGGGATCGGGATACCATGGAATATATTGGGCACCTTGCAAAGGGGTGGGAGGTGTTGGATGATTTAACCTGGGAGTTTTATCTGCATGAGGGAATTGAGTTTCATAATGGGGCACCTTTTAACGCTGAAGCGGTGAAGTTTACTATTGACTATATTAATGATCCGGAAAATGAAATGGCCTACCGGGGACGTTATTCGCCTATCCACACTGTGGAAATAATTGACGATTATACTGTTCGCTTTCATACTTCTGAACCGATGCCCATTCTTTTGGACCGACTAACTTCCTGCTATATTCTCGAACCGGGCTATGTAGGGGAGGTTGGAGAAGAATATGCTTCTCTTAACCCTATTGGAACTGGGCCCTATAAATTTGCAAGCTGGACTCAGGGACAGGAAATTGCAATGGAAAGGTTCGAAAATTATTGGCTGGGACTTCCAGAGGTGGAAAGAGTGGTATTTCGGCCCATTCCCGAATTTTCAACCCGGGTTGCTGCTCTCCTGGTAGGTGAGATCCATGTTATCAGGGATGTTCCCGGCCATATGGTAGACCGGGTTAATAGTGGAAGAAGGACTGAGGTTCGTGGAATTCCAAGTTCAAGGGTCAACTACATTGCCCTGGTAAATTTCCAGGAGGGTCCCATGCAAAGCAAAGAAGTGCGCCAGGCATTTAACTATGCAGTAAATGTTCCGGAGTTAATTGATTTTGTCCTGGATGGAAGTGGAACCCAGATGGCGGGTTGCCTTTCCATCTTAAATCCCGATCATGATCCCAGCCTGGAACCCTATCCCTTTGACCCCGAAAAAGCAGTTCAACTAATACGCGGAGCAGGCTATGAACCTTCAGATTTAAAATTAACTCTTGATTCTCCTGACGGTCGTTATCCCCAGGACCGGGAAGTTGCGATGGCAATTGCCGACCAGTTAGGAGAAATTGGAATTGATGTTTCGGTGCGAGTCAATGAATGGGGAACCCACCTGGACCGGATAATTAACCGAAATACTGGAGAAATGTTTCTCCTTGGATGGGGGCCAGCTTTTAATGCTCAGGGAACAATTGAATCATTGATGTCCACGGAAAGGACATATAGTGGTTTTGGCCTGCCCTGGCTTGATGAAATGATAGCTGAAGCAGTTGGCCTTGTGGATCCAGATGAAATGCGGGAAGCCTGGAATGAGATCCAGCAATTAGTTTACGATGAAGCCCCCTGGATTTTCCTGTGGCAGCAGCACGACCTCTGGGGTGTTAATGTGGATCTGGATTGGACTCCCCGGGCCGATGAAAGAGTTCTAGGTTATGAAATGCGCTGGAACGATTAGCAATAACTAATTTACTGGCCTGGTAAAACGTTCAAGAGCGAGGGAGGATAAGGAATGCAAAGATACCTGATCAAGAGAATATTTCAAATGTTAATAGTTGTATTCCTCGCCCTAACCGCGGTTTTCTTCATGCAGTTTTTAGCAGGAGATCCTGTTATTCTGCTCCTTCCAATGGATGCCACATTTGATGAGATAGCGGAAATGAGAGAAAGGCTGGGGTTTGGGGATTCAATTTTTGTCCAGTACTTTCGCTTTGTTTCTCGCGCACTAAGAGGAGATTTTGGTCAATCTTTGCGACATCCTCAAACAGCAGTTCAACTGGTTTTTTCGCGGATTCCCGCTACTCTTGAACTTGCCCTGATTGCCGTGGTGGTTTCGCTACTGGTTGCAATCCCTATTGGCGTTTTATCAGCTGCTTTTCGAGGTTCCTGGTTTGATCAGGTTGCAATTGTTGTTACTGTTTTCGGACAGGCTGTTCCAGGGTTCTGGCTTGGGATTATGTTAATCCTTTTTTTCGCCGTAACCCTGGAATGGCTTCCTACGGGTGGTAGGGGAGACTTTAACAATTTAATTCTCCCCATTATCACCCTGACTGCTTTTTATGCAGCTCGGTTTGCCCGAATGACAAGGTCTACTGTCCTGGATGTTTTAAATACTGATTATATCAGGACTGCAAGGGCAAAAGGATTAACAGAACGGAGAATTCTTTACAAACATGCTTTGCGGAATGCCAGTATTTCAATCATAACTCTGCTGGGATTACAACTTGGGCAGTTGCTGGGTGGAGCAGTTGTTACAGAAACAGTTTTTTACTGGCCGGGTTTGGGGCGTTTGCTTGTCCAGTCCCTTCTAAACCGGGATTTTCCGGTTGTTTTTACTGGAGTATTCTTTATTGCCGTGGTTCATGCTTCTTTAAATCTTGCTGTTGATCTTGTCTATTTGCTCGTAGATCCCCGGATATCCTATGATTAAAATTTAGAAAAAATTGCAAAAATTTACCCGAAGAAAGGAGAGAAGGTAGCTCATCCCTGTATTAAGGGTTTGGGTCCGAATGGCTTATGATCTGGTGGTTAAGAAAACTGATCCAGAGCCCGACAGGCTTGATTGGATTTTTTATCATCATCACGGTTATTTTTTCAAGTATTTTTGCCCCCTTTATTGCTCCCTTTGACCCCAATCAGGCTGATCGGCCTAACCGGCTAAGATCACCAGGGACACCGGGGCACATTTTTGGAACCGACCAGCACGGCCGGGATCTTTTCTCCCGGGTTCTTTTTGGTTCCAGGATCTCTATTTTTGTTGGGTTAGTTACGGTAATAATAGCGGGGACCATTGGAACAGTAGTTGGACTATTCTCGGGGTATTTCGGGCACTGGCTCGACTCGGTTACCATGAGGCTTGTTGATGTGTGGCTGAGTTTTCCCTTTATTCTCCTGGCGTTAATAATCAACGCAATTTTAGGGATGGGATTGCGAAACGTAGTTATTACGCTGATAATTACCGGGTGGGTAATCTTTGCTCGACTGGTGAGAGGAGAAGTCCTTGCCTTAAAAAATAGGGACTATATCCTTGCCGCTAAAGCCCTGGGCCAATCGGAGCTTAAGATAATTTTTTTTCACATCCTTCCCAATGTTTTTACCCCAATTATCATAATTTCTTCTCTCCAGATTTCTCAGATTATAATCGCCGAGGCTACAATTAGTTTTTTGGGTTTTGGAGTTCAGCCTCCCACCGCAGCCTGGGGTA
>PWGV01000040.1 GCA_003554585.1 Halobacteroidaceae bacterium
CAGGAGCCCACATTGGACCGATTTATCGCTCTTCAACTTTTGTGATGGATAATGTTGAACAGGCAATCAGAATATCCCAGGGAGAAGAGGAGGGGTATTCTTATGGAAGGTTTGGAAACCCGACTGAAACTGAACTTGAAGAAAAAATGGCTTCTTTAGAAAATGGTGAAAATGCTCTTGCTACCGCATCGGGAATGGCTGCGATAACAACTACCTTGATGACTTTTCTGAAGAATGGTGATCACCTGATAGCCGGTGATATTATCTACGGCTGTACTTATGGGTTGATCCGGGATATTTTAACCAAATATGGAATTGAAGTAACTTTTGTTGATACTTCTGACCTGGAAAATATCAAAAAAGCAATTCAACCCAATACAAAAGTAATATATATTGAAACTCCCTGCAACCCCGTGCTTCGTCTTGCTGATATTGAAGGCGCTGCTGAAATTGCCCGTAATAATGGTTCAAGCTTGATTGTTGACAGCACTTTCGCAACTCCCTACCTGCAAAATCCTCTTGATCTGGGGGCTGATGTAGTTGTTCATAGTGCTACGAAGTACCTCGGCGGACACGGGGATATTGTGGGAGGAATAATTGTAAGTTCAAAAGAGGTAATTTCAAAGATCCGGGATCCCCATTTACAGTTCTTCGGAGGAATTATTTCGCCAGGGGATGCTTTTCTTATAATCCGAGGATTAAAAACCCTTGGCATAAGGATGAAAGCCCACTGTGAAAGTGCTCAAGCGGTTGCTGAATACCTGGAAGAACACCCAATGGTTGAAAAGGTTTATTACCCCGGCTTACCCTCCCATCCTCAGCACGAACTAGCCAAAAAACAAATGAGAGGTTTTGGCGGGATGATGAGTTTTGATGTTAAGGGTGGATTTGAAGGTGGGAAAACCACCATGAATAATGTGAATTTGATCAGTCTGGCTACCAGTTTGGGCTGTATTGATAGTCTAATTCAACATTCTCCTTCCATGAGCCATTTTACCATGAGTAAAGAGGAAAGGGAGAAGGTGGGTATAATGGAAGGGCAGGTCCGACTTTCAGTTGGTATTGAGGAAGCAGAGAATATAATAGCCGACCTGGAAAATGCGCTGGATGAAGTAAAAAAAGTGGTTGGATAGTAAATGATTAGGCCCCTTTAAGTAATTTAAATTACTTAAAGGGGTTTATTTATTTTTAGGAAAAGGATTTTGGATTATATTCCAAAGTTCCCCCGGGTGATAAAAAAAGGGAAAAATTTAATAATTTACAGGATTAAGGGATTAATATGCCGAAACAACAGTAAACAATTTTTTTCTAAGAGGGAGGTGTCATATGTTAGGAAAAACAATTTTACTTGCAAAGTTAATAATTATTTTAATCTTCTTTTCCGGCTGTGGTCTTTTTGTTGAGGAAACAAAATATTCTTTAGAAATTGATAAAATAGGTGAAGGAGAGATAATAATTTCAGGGGCTAATGACATAATTCTGGATAAATTTAAGGCGGGAACCACATTACAGTTAAAAGCTGAAGCGGAAAGCGGCTGGTTTTTTAGTCACTGGGAAAATGATCTCCGGGGCTCAAATAATCCCGAGGAAGTAACTATGGATGGAAACAAAAATGTTAAAGTGGTTTTTTTGGAGCAGGGGCTGTCCTGGAGATATATCCATGAAGGAGATCATCGGGTAGAAACGGACAATGGCGTGGGTAGAAAGGAAGCAGGTAAATGGGAGGCGGCAGTAATCATTGAACCCGAAATCGAAGATGAATATATAACCAGGATAGCTTTTTACGATATTGATGTTGGAGCCACTGTTAGCCCAAAAATTTTTGGGTCGGATACCTTAGTGGAACCAGAGGTCTCCTTATGGGTTGGAAGCGAGAGCTACACGACTTCAAAAGCTGGCTGGGTTGAATTCATCATCCCTGGGGAAGATAAAATTGCGATAGCTGGGTACAATTATTACTGGATTATTTTAGAAGTTGATGATCCTGGAGAGGAAGTCTTTCCTTTGGGAGTAGATTATGGGCCAGGAAAGGATAACAAGAATAAAATCAAAGGCGAAACCGATGAAAATTGGAAAAGTTTAACCGAAGAAGACAGCAATTTCAATTTCAACTGGTTAATAAATATTCTGGTGGAATATCAAATATAATTTTCTTTAAATTGGTCAAAGGAAAAATTTTCATTAATTCTAAGCCTCCAGGAGAAACTAAAAAGGATGGGAACACCCCGTCCTTTATTTTTTAAGAAATGGTTTTCCTGGCTGAAGGCAAAGGAAAAAGAAATAAAAACAGGAATTTCTAAAAAGAGAAGGATTTTTTCAGGGTTAATTTTTTAAAATACTTTCAACCTGGAGGTAATAGGCATGGTAAAAAAAGGTTCGGGTTTGATAAGCAAAGAGGTAGCGGAAAAAGATGTAATTTCAATTGCCAGGAGGCTCGCTTCCCTTTATTTTCATTTTACCCAGGTATTGAGTGAAGACCTGGGTGAGGAAAAAGCAAAAGAAATAACAAAAAAGGTAATAAAAAAC
>PWGV01000171.1 GCA_003554585.1 Halobacteroidaceae bacterium
ACGATCCTGCCCGCAGCTATGGTTTATTTCCCGGCAATTTTGGTAATGATAGGTGTTGCAATGCTGCTGGTGGGAAATTTCCCGGGAGCAACAACCCTGGCCTGGGGATACCTGGCCTACTCCTTTCTCGTAGTATACCTGGGAGCTATCCTGCAGCTACCGGATTACCTGGCTGTAATAACTCCCTTCAGTCATATCCCCCGGTACCCGGTTGAAGATATTGTGTTTTTCAACCTGTTTTTACTTGCACTTATTGGGGTTGTGTTAATAATCGGAGGTTTCTGGGGATACAAAAAAAGAGATATTTTTGGTTAAAAATTCAAAAAGATTAAAAACAAACCCCGGGTGAAAATCCGGGGTTTTTTCAGACCCTTGAGAAAATTACAGGGCTCCAGTTGCTTTGAGGAAATGAAAGGTTGATTTAAGACAAAAATGTTTAATATATTATGTTCAGTTCAAATGAATTTTTGCATAATTTCCAGTTTCCTGGTTGTTTTTTCCCAACGGAGCCAAAAGGGTCGAAAACTGAAATCTGTTAATTTTTGGCCCCTGGAGAAAATGAGCTCGAATATTTCCTGGTATTAAGCCATAGCCACCGGGTGAGAAATCTACAGTTTATAAACAATCATGCTGGTAATTTTCCAGGGCCTGGAATGAGAAAACTCCCATACTGCTAATTTAATAATATCCTCAGGAGAAAGAGGGATATCTGCTCCATTTTCTTTTTGTTTTGCCAGGGCCATAATTACAATTGGCCTGTTAGTTGATTCTAAATCGATTTTTTCTAAAAAGTCAACCTGAGGCAAATCCCAGGCCCCGAGCTTTATCCCGTCAATTTTATAGATAAAAATATCAGTATTGTTTACATCCAAAATTTCAAGGAGGCAAATTTTTTCCTCTTTAATTATTTCCCTGAGGGGAACCCCGTCTTTAATAAACTCTAAAGCGTGAGAAGTATTTCCCTCCTTTAGGGCTTTGAGAAAATGATTTATTACTGCAACCCGGCTAAATATTTCCTGTTGTTCAATTTCATTGAAAGTGTTATTTTCTTTATTCCAGAGGTAGGTATGTTCTTTTACCCGCAAGACTTCTGGGAAAAAGGAAGTGGGATAACCCCGAAGGGTTTTTGGAAAAGAGTCATCCCAGGCGGAAAATTCGTGGTGTTTTACCAGTCCCGCTTGGTCGTAATCAATATAGAGAAACCCTTCTCCGGTAAAGTCCCAGGCTTTCTTATAACCCTCTTTTTCATCATACATTAAAACCACATAGGACATCCTGTGCCGGAAAGAGGTGTCAAGGACAATTCCCTTTAAGTCCTGTTCCAGTTCAATGGGCTTAAAGGTTAAGTAGTAAGGTAGTATTGCGGTGGGCTGATAATCACTGGCAATAGGCCTGAATTCCTCTTTTTCCTCATGCCAAACTGCAAAAATGTTCCAGGAGGAGGTAAAGTTTTTTACAGCCTGGATAAAAAATTGTTTGCCATCAGGGAAATAGTCAATTATTTCTACAAAGAGGTCTAAAAAATTTTCCTTTTCTCCCCGGGAGCCTACTAAAAACAAATTATCCTGCAGATGGAACCTTTCTGGTTTCACAAGGGAAATATCGATAGAATCAGAAATATCTGTGTTCTTATCTAAAACCTCAAAGGCCCGGGAAAAAACCTCATTAAACCTGGAATCTCCAAGCTTATTCTGGAAGTGATAATCAAATTGTTCTTCAATACAGAAATTATAGGCAGGTTCCCATTCCAGCTTAACTGCCCTGTTTGAATCTCTACAAACTGTTTGCAGGGTGAGTTTTTCTGAACCCTGCCAGTTATTTGCCCCTGCACTGGAGGGCATGAAGAAAAGGTCGATAATGTTTTTGTAATAAGAAATATTTTCTGAACTTGTTTGCTGCTCAATCCCCCTTGCTTCAATCTGGGCAGTTGTTTCTGCTTCCCAGCTGTTACCGTGGGAATCAATTAAAATGAATTGCAGATTTTCTGGTGAAACTTTCTTTTCTGTTTCCCCATAGAGGTCCAGGGTAAAATGCTTAACCCCCAAATTAAAAATCCATTCATGGTTTCTGTATTCTTCTTCAGCTTTTTCCCGGTCCTCCCGGGAGAGTTCAGCATTTTTTCTCAGTTCTATCCACAAAACCGTTGGAGTCCAGAGGGTTCCTATAATCTTTTTTTCCCAGGGTTCTTTTTCGGCTCCATAGTAAGCCATTGCTTCATTCCTGGCAAGACTGCTTGCTTTTTCCCAGCTGTTCTTTTCTGCAAAAGCTTCTATTGCCTTTTTATCAATTACCGAACTCATATTCATTATTAAAAACCAGGGAACGTTTTCCCCCGCAGCAAAAACACCAACGGAAGAAAAATAATCTCCCGGTGGAAAAAAGGTAATAAGTGTTGAAACCAAAAAAACCACTAAAAACAAAGTTCTATTAAGCATAAGAGTTCCTTCCCTTAATTTTTTTCCTGAAAAACAGCGGGTTAGGAAACTTTTTGCCCCGGATCTCTGTCGGGAAAACC
>PWGV01000197.1 GCA_003554585.1 Halobacteroidaceae bacterium
CGGGATATAAGGAGGCGGTGGGTCCCTCCAGTTTATCTTTTAAAAATCCTTCCTCATCATAAAATTCAGCCCGGGTTTCAATACGAAACCAGCGCTCCCCCTTATTTTCCAGATCCATTTCCAGGTATTTTTTACCCTCCGGACCCTGGACCAGTCTGCGATCCAGAACAACAAGCTCTTCGGTTCCCGTATCTCCAATATGAGTTCGGATTTGAATTCCATAGCGGCTTATCTGCCTTATTCCCGTTTGAACCTGCAGACCTGTCTCCGGATCTTCTATTAATTCTATACCTTCCTCGGGTTCAACCATCAGCATACACCAATAGGTACCTTTAAGGTCAGCATCCGGGGGAACGGTTATGGTGTAATGCACATCAGTTTCACCCTGGGGAGGAATGGTAATTTTCTCTTCCGGATTCAACTGCAGCCAGTCGGCATTAGAGCGCTCTGTAGTTCCTGGCTGACCGTAACTGGTAATACCTTCCCTGGTATAATGATAGTCACGGAGATATATTTTCACCTCCTGGGGCTCCTCTCCCGAATTTTTTATGGTTATGCTGGCCTGGATTACCTCGCCTGGATTTAAAGTGAATTCCCGGCTGAGACCCTCGGTTACCCTTATACTGGCTTCTATAGTATGAGAACTGAATATCAGGATAAAGATTACGGCAATGGGTAAAACCCAGTTTCTGTTTGGTTTTAACATGCTAATCCCTCCTTCCCAGCCAGTTGGAATTCTTGCGACTATAATTTTTGATAGAAAACAGCTTAATTAAAAGACCACGAATTTAAAAATAATGGATATAAACCCGGGCAGCATAGCACTGCCCGGGTAATTTAACCTTTCAATCAAATTCCTCCAGGGTGAAAACAACATCGGTGCAGTAGGTTCCAGGTTCCGGCGGGGCATCCCACTCTAAACCAATATTATATTGCACTGGGACATCAGTTAAGTTGAAACCTTTTATGTTCCCGGTTAAATCAACTGCCTCTGTTTCACTGGTTCCAATAAGATCTTGATAACCTAGCCCCGGGGGGACTGCATTTAAGCGAACCTGAAATAATACCACTGCATTTTCAAAGTCTTCCGGGTTGGTTCCCTGGTGGGTCGAATCATCATGATATGCCGTGATTTTGGCATCCTGGTTGGAATAGATATTAATGGTTCCCGCGTCAAGATTATCTTCGTCTTCAATAATGGTTATTTCATCATCCAGATCATCGGTATCAATCACAGTAAGGTCATCAATGTTTATGCATATGGTCTGCCGGCCAATTTCTGAGCCTAATGTAACCGTTGATGCAGAAACAGTATCAATACCCCCCTGGTTTTCCTTACTGGGGGTAAAAAAGCCTGAAACTCCAACTACCATAATCAGGACTAAAAGCAAAATGAGTTTCCTATTCTTCAGCATACTATCCTCCTTTTTTTTCTGGAATTAAGCTTTTTGCGGTTATTTACCCACCCCCTTTACTTCTTCTCAGGGAAAATCTTACTCCTCGATAATTGTGAATTTAACGGTGAGAAATGTTTCCCCCGCCTCAGGAACAGCATTACCGATAATGCTTAATTTATAAATTAAAGAGTGGTCAATTACCCTCTCATCGGATATATCGGTAATAAAATCCTGGGCCAGTGCAGTTAAAATAACCTTGTTTCCCCGAGCGGCATCCACCGTTAATTCCAGGTTGTCGGGAACCTGCCCATCCTCAATTTCTACAGTTATTTTATTATTGACCCCGCCAATCCAGCTAATTTTAGAGGAAGAATCCACGGCAGAACCTTCGGCCCCCAGTTCCAGGCAAACATCACCTTCAACCGTTAGGGCGGGTGTAGTTTTATAGCGGACAATTACCACACCCGAACCGCCATCTCCTCCCCCGAAACCCTCATCAATAGCTCCCAGGCAAAAAGCTCCTCCGCCACCACCTCCCGTTTCCATGGCTGCATCCGAACCATCACCACAAAAATCTGCCCGGCCGTCGCCCCCACCACCATCACCACCACTTCCTGCGGTTTCACCCCCGCCACCGCCACCTCCAGCAAAGTAACCACCGTCCCCAAAATCAGAAAAGCCTGTTATTGCCAGTCCCGCGCCACCATCGCCAGCATTACTATTTTGTGCATCCTGCCCAGGGTCAGCCGCTCCTCCGCCGCCACCACCAGCTCTATTAATGCTCTGTCCTGCCCTAAAACCCTCGCCTCCATCATGGCCCTGCTCCGCAGTTCCTGTACCCGGCTCTGTTTTCCCACCTGTAGCCCGGTCAGAACCGCCACCACCCCCAGAACCCCCATCACCGCCGCGAACTTCATTGGTTAAAGTACTTCCTCCACCACCGCCACCAATTGCTTCCAGGTTATCGAAGGAAGAATTATCTCCATCCTCTCCCCTTTCTCCTGGTGCTCCGCCGCTTCCACCGCTACCGACAATAACGTCTACTGGTCCGTTAATATCAAATATTTCTTCATGGATTAAGCCCCCGGCGCCACCTCCGCCACCAGCTCCCTCTATTCCTCCTCCGCCACCGCCACCACCGGCAACTACCAGAACTTCAACTTCAGCTATTCCCGGAGGAGGTTCAAAAGTACCATTACTAGTAAACAGGTGAATGGTATAGCCATCTTCATAAAAAATCTCCCCGCCGGAACCACCGATTCCTGCCAGCAAAGATATATTAAATGAAAGGCCAATAATAAGTAAAAGGCCCAGAATGCTTAAAACTTTACAACCCCCTGTTAAAATTGTCCTGAGGCTCTTTTCCATAACTGCCACCCCATAAACTAAGATTGAGAAAAATATTTAGCTTACCGTTTTTCCATGCTTCAGTTCTCTTATTGGTTCGGCTCAACCAGTTTTTTCCTGCGGGGTCGGAAACCCCACCAGGAAAATGAAGGCAAGAGATGGAAACTGATTGGCCCAAATGCCCGGTTAAAAATTAGATTTCTCATATATTCTTTTCTACATTATCACGCTAAATTCCTTTGTCTTCCCGTACTTCCTTAACAACTGAAATGTTTTTTGACAACAAGTATAATAAAAATCGTAAACTTTTGGAAAGAAGGGCTCCCCCATAATTTTTAATCATATACAGCGAAAAATCCCCCCTCCAACAGCTCACTGCAATCATCGAATTCTATGGCTGATCTTCTCTGGAAAAAAATTCCCCTTGCAGGAAATCCAGTCTGGCTTTTATTGATTTCCCGCAGGGGAGGATTGATCAGAAGGGGAGGATCTTATCCCCTTATTCTATTTTTCAGTTTTTATTTAAAAATATTGGCCATGTTTAAATGCTCGGTCTCTATATCCGCAAGTGCTCTAAAGACCTGCTGAACCCTGGGTTCAGGTGCCCTGCGGGCCACTTCTAAATAAAAGTTGATGGCCCTTTTTTCATGCCGATTGGCCTGTTCAAAGCGATCATAATCATTATCGGGTATTTCTGGATCGGGTAATTCTTCGGTCTCTATTCCCAGCATATCCTCCAACAATTCCGCGTGTTCTGCTTCCTGCTTGCCTAACCTTTTAAAAATGGATTCTGATACCTGATTCTCTGCAGCCTCGGCACATTTACGGTAAAAGACCATATTATCATTTTCCAGGTCCAGGGCATGCAGACAATCCTTACGGCTCTGCTCGCTCATTTCCACAACTCCAAAATCCAGATAATGAGCAGCAGACTTTAAATTACTTCCCTCTGCCCCACAAAAAGGACAACGATCACTGGCCTCCGCTCCCAGATAGGTTTCTCCACAGATTTCACATCTCCACGGTTTAATTGGAATCATCTCCTTTAATGTTTTATTAAGGAATCAAATAACTCATTATGCAAAACATTCACTTAATGATTTATTCTGGTTCTCCCATCTTATTCCTGCCAGACTTCCCAAAAAATGAAAGGAAGCCTGGGGGTTTTCTCTGACCGAGGGGGTAATTCTATTATGCCACGAACCGGGGGAATAAGAGCTTCTTACAGGGCCCAAATTGGGATAGGAATCGGGAAGATAGAGCATCCCCACTGAGAAAGCCCGGCAATTTTTACGGGGATTTTCCCTATGCTTTCAATCCAATTCTAATCTACCCCCATATTTAGAACTTAAATAATGGTGGCAGGAAACCCCTGCCCGGACAAAAGTAACTACCTCCTGGAAGTGGCAGTCTCCCCTTCAAGGAAAAGCAATAAGCAAAATGGGAAAACCGGGATGATTTCACGTTCCGACCAGGCATGAGATTTGTCAGTAAATCAAATTTACCTCCAGATTAAAATTTTGAGGAAAGCCTGGGGTGCTGTAACAGTTGGGAATTATTCCAAAACCAGGGAAAAAGCCCACCTTCTTCAGTTTCGAAAAGGTGGGCTGATTTGAACCTCATTATTCAGTTACTCCCCCGATCAAGGCTACCCACAACTTTACTTGGATTACTCCCGATTAAAGGGCGCATCAAATGGAACCATGTACCGAATTCCATAGATATCATGATAATCAAGGCTAATTACACTTGCATCTTTCCAGTAAATAGGATTTCCTTGGAAATCTTCAATTTCGTGGTATTCAGTATCCATCCCTGGAAGGGGAAACACTTCCAGAACATAGGGTTCGCGTTCTTCCTCAAAATAATAGTCCTCAATTGAACCCTCTACAATTCTTATAGACAAGCCCAGTTTGCTGATAATTTTTCCAGGGTTTTCGATTTTGTCTCCCTGGAGATCTTTGTATGCCCAGCTAATGTAATCTATCACCTTATCTTCAGAATCATCCGGACAATCTTTTAAATGAACTGTAGGAACCGCATAGGCCATGTTAGGATCCACTTCTGGTAATTCAAAGTTAAAATCGAGTTCTCCACTACCATCACAGAAAACATTATATTTTCCTGCCGGGGGATATTCGGGTTCTCCTTCATCACGACCAACAGTGTCAAAAATAAGCCATTCTCCACTATCTACATCTTCCCATAAACTAATTGTCCCAACATTTTTTGGATAAGTTATTTTTATATCTTCCCATGGATCTATTGCTGGAGAAGCATGAAAGTCCAATGCATGACGTTCTGCTCCTTTAAATCCATTGTTCAATAACACTTCCATTTTATTTCCCTCTGCTTCGTCCTTAAAAGATTCTGCCTGAGCAAAATATTCCAAACCAAAATATATCCCCTGACCTTCTAGAAAAAGCTCAATTAAATCATTGCTGGTAGCTGCAACTGCAAAAAAAGCACTTGAATTTTGTAAGATATTTCTATCAGATTCTTCGAATGTTATTACATCATCTGCTAGAACTGTCTCCCCATCAAAGATTAACTCTCCGAGGTCCAGTTCTTCCCCAAAATAGCTGAGGGGTATAGAATTAAAATCGTCTCCGAGGGAAAGATAACCAAACAACTCATACACTTCTTCCCCTTCATTTACAAAAAAGGCAGTTACAACAGGCATATCGTCATCCACATCAATAATAACGGAAAACTCCCCATCTTGCTCATCAATTTCTCCTTGAACGAACCCGTCGTGAAAATTGGGGTTAAACAACAGGATATAATCGGGTATTTCGTTATTATCCTGGATTTGCATTCCTTCTCCCTCTACCTGGGGGGTAAATCTTCCTTTTATCCGCATCTGATCGGGACCAATAACTTCTTCTTCCTGATGTGAGTAAAATCTAATCTGTCCCCAGTTATAAGCGGCACCCCAGGGGAGGGTTCCTTCACTATCTTCCCCAATTTCTTTCCCAAAAACCGCCTTAATAAATCTTATGCTATAATCCCCTTGAATTATGGCCTCTGGATATTTATCTTCCCCAATAAAAGGTTCTTCTCGATCGCTGGCATCATTGTAAAAATAAGCCGGGTCATCTAATATAATTTCCTTTATTTCTTCCTCTTTCCGATCAAAAATCACATAACCAAGAAAAAGAGGTGCCTGTGGGGCTTCTCCATGATTTATGATTTCAAACCTTATATAATCAAAATCATATTCCAGTTCTATCCCCTCAGGAAGGGAAGCTCCTCTTGTTAACAGAAGATCAACTATAGCATCCCCATCCATTTCTTCTTCACCTATTTTAGTTAAATCTATTTCTGCATTGAAGTTTTCATCCTCCAGGAGTTTCTCAATAAATCCTTTCCAGGTCAGGTTTTCGATACGGAAAAAATCAGACTGATCATCAACTCTAATCTCATCGAATAGATACAGTTCATAACCAAAGGAAGATTTGTATTCAGCTTTTTCTGCATCAAAGAAAATAAATATTCCTCTCTCATCTCCTCTGGTCTTCCGGAAAATATCCCGAAAATCCCCTTCTATTGTTTCCAGGTTTTCCCTACCCACCACTTTATATTCTTCCCAGCTGCCATAGAGCTTGTTGAATTCATCAACATAAAAAGGATCATATGGGTAATCGCGAAGGAATAGGATTAAATTAAACTGCTGTAAGAAACATAAATCCCTGATGTACCAGTTGTCAAAATAAATCCAGTGGTTAAATTCATCGCTATAATATTGTGGGACAAAAAGCCCCAGCAGTTTTTCTTCCTCTGACTTTGCTTCTACCTCGGTGAAACCAATTTTTTCTGTTCTATCGCCAGCATCTTCCCTGAGATCAACAATTAGTTCATCAACTGTTTCCCCTCTTGTTGTCTTTACGATTACCCTTAAACTACTTTCCTCAATCGAGGAGAAGAGATTATCCACCTGAATTTTCCCATCCCTGAACTCAACTACTTCCGGGTCTACTTTCTCCCCGGCTGAAAAATGCAGAGAACCCTCATCCAACCCCTCAATGGTGAAATCAATGTTCGATTTCCTCACCTTATCAAAAGGACCCACAATTTGATTATTAATTTCTCCGGCAATCACCTGAACATCATCAGGATTAATCACTACGCTTTCCCCGGCATTGTCCCTTTCGCAGCCAGGAACAAGGACCATAATGAACGCCAGGAAAATTACTCCAATCATTTTGCTTCCTTCGGTTCTCATAAAAAGCTCCCCTTTTTTAAAGTTAATAATTTCGACCTGTGCAATAGCCATCAAACCTTCAAGCAGCCCATGTTAATGGAAGAGTATTTTTTGAGCACCATAAATCCTGTTCATTGTTTAAGTGCAAGGAAATTACAGAAGATAGTGCTACTGATCCCGATTTGGACCAACTCATACCATTTGCTCTTGTCTTTTAACTACACATAAATCGTTTGCTTTTTCACCCTTGTTGCTTGAATTGATTACGCCTAATTGTTTTGTTAATGCATAAATCGCGATCCCGTTCAAAATACCCTACCAGACGGTCAACTTTTTGCCCGGGTTTCATCTTCCCCGACGGGATTTGTTGAAGAAGTGTTACAGCATCATTCAACCTGCCCAGCCATAACAGAGGAAGTAATTGTTCCAATATCGCCTTACTAACCTTAGATCCTATCAGGATCAGGCTTTACTCATATTCACACTTTTTCTTCAAATGGTACCAGTCCAAGACAATACGGACATAAGGCAAGCACTTAAACATTTTGTTTAAGCAAGAATGTAAACTGCGGGCGCCATCGGCAAAGAATAGGAGATGACGATCGGCAATTAAGTGATTATAAAGCAAGAATGCAATCAGCAACTTCAATATATGCGGTGAACCAGAACCATTAATAACATAGCACTGGTTTTCTTTTACTACATGAGCGATCGTATTTTGGACGTACTCCCTTTTTTATCGATGTTTGGCTGGGCTTCGTCCTGTTTCTTTCTGCTTATTAACACCGACATCGTCAATGGATACGTTTACCGTAACTTCCGGATTTTCGTAAACCTGGTTTGCTGCTTCGGCATCAATATGGGACTCTTCTGTTTTGCCCTGTTGGTAATGATCAACCGCTTGGGCAACACGCTCTGCGGGCAAAGTTGCCTCCTCGGGAGCCAATCCGATAGGCATTTTTGAGGTATACCTTGCTTAGCAAACCAATTTTGGGTCAACACACTTTCAACCATGCCATTTAGTGTTTCCTGTATTTGTTTTCCTTCCGTTTCTACCACGTGAGCCAGAGTCCGCATCGGAGTACCGTTATCGGTTTCCCAGCGGACCAGGCTCAGAATTGAAACTACGTTGCGATACAACATATTGCTAGTTAGTGAAAGAGTAGTTTCGTTAAAACCCACATTACGGTAATATTTCCGTGAACAGCTGGTTTCAAACAGGTTGGTAACATCATTGAAAGAACCACTATTGGAATGATGAAGACCATACGTAGCAAACTCAAAGATTCCTATTTCTCCATTGACTCGATATGGGTTAGAATCTGCTATTATAATGCCACCATGATCTCCTTGCTTTTCTCGGGCTTTTTTTTTGAGAGTTCTTCAAAATAGACCACTACAGCTTGGCGAATCGCTTCCTTATTTAATTCAAGTATGGCCTTTTCCACATTGTCAATAAGGCTTGGGCCCGCTTCAGGAAGCATCGCCTCAACTAAAACCTGGTGGTTTTGGCAAGATTTTTTTGCAGAGAGTGGCATTGTAAAAATACATAGGCACCCTGAATTGGTTAAGTCAATATTAATACAGATATTTACTTTACCCTTAATTATCCCACTCCACATTTAACATAACAGATAGGGGACAGTTAATGTTCAGCAAAATCTATCTTGACAATAGCTCCGGTATAGAAGTACATCCTATTGCACGGGTCGAATAATTTTTTGCTCCCCCCTTATCATTTCTCCCATCCACGGGATTTTGCTGCCTATTTTTTTGGGTATCCAGCAGAATTAAACCAGCAGTTTCTTCATAATTTCCAGGTATTTAGCCTGATGATTTTCTGGTCAAAATCAATCATCAGGTTTATTAAAACACCCAGAACTATTTTCACCAACCACGTCATAGCATTACTACTACATTTCCAAAAAAGTTTTGGATAGAATAGCTTCTCCAAGGTTCCTCGGGGGCTAGATAGTTTTCTTTTCCCAGCACCATAGCAAAGATGAACTCAATCCGAAACAAGTTCAAATTCAACTGCCTTTTCCAGTAAATTACCTAGTTCATCTCCCACCTTAATACGAATTGAATATTTTCTTGCTTCACTAATATCTTGAGTCGCATCCACTTCAACAAAAAACTCTCCTTCACTTACGGAAAAGAGACCATTATCATCATCCCCATCCCCTTCAACCAACTCAGCTGTTATTATTTCTTCACCCCCACCTGTTAGCTCCAGCAAAAATACCTGTTCGTTTTCGTGTATAGGTAAATTTTCTTTGCAACAGGTGTTAATGTCCCTTATAGGCTCATGATTAAATGGAACCATATACACAATGCCATAAATATCTACATAATCCAGCGCAACGATAGCAAGATCATCCCAGTAGACTTTATTCCCCTCATAGTCCCTGAGATCAAAAGAGTTTTCTTCAGGGGAAAGCTCGTATTTCTCCACAATAGTAGAATCACGACCTGGTACATAACTATACTCACCTATCAAATCGTCAGGGGCATGAACTCCAACATATAAACCAAGGTTTTTGATAATATTTTCTGGCGCGGCAATTGGATGTCCCTGGGCACTTTGGTATTCCCAGCTAATTTTCTCAACAATTTTGTGCCCCGACCCTTCTGGACAATCCTCTAAGTGGGCAGTAGGAACTGCATATATCAGGTTTTCCTCAGGCTTTAATTGGGGCAATTCCGCTTCAAAAAATTTGTCGCCACCAATTTCTACAATATAAGTGCCTGATGGAGGATGAGCGGGTCCATATGCCTGGACCTCGTAATCCTCCCAGGCAATTTCCCCAACAGACTGAAAGGTCACCCAGCTTCCATCAAAAAAAGGACTATGATCAGGCCTTAAACCAACGGAAAGATCAACTCCCGGGTAATCCATAGTCATGTCTTCCCATTGTTCCAGAGGTGGATTTAAATGGAGGTTAAATTCATGAAAGTTAAGACTTCTATTTTTTAATTGAACCTGCCACCGGTCATCATCAATTTTTTCAAAAAATTCGTGGGAAACATAATAGGTTAAACCGAAAAATATCCCCTGATCTTGATTAATAATCAGGTCAATTAAATCATCGCTCCTGGCCATAGCCGCAAATAATCCACTGGAAGCTTTTAAAACATCGCTATCAGCAGGGTCAATTTCAATTGGGATTTCATTTCCGGTTACAGTTGTCTTTCCTTCCAGAAATAGTTCTCCCAGATCCAAAACATCTTCATCTGCTAGGTACGATAGAGGGATTGAAGCCATATCATCCCCCAGGGATAGGTAGCCAAAAAACTCTTCATCTTTAACAAAAATAACAACCACACAGGGTATATTTTCATCCACATCAATATTTACAGAAAACGAACCATCAGTTTCTTCAATATCACCAGTTATTGGCTCAGTATAACGGGGGTTAAGTATTATAACCTGGTCTGGAATATTAACATTATTATCCTCCAGGGCACCTGCCCCTTTAGAGCCAGCAAAATCACCTTCTGTTTCTTCTCCGGTGACAAAATGTCCTCTTAATTCCAGTTGTCCCGGAGAAATCTCTTCTTCCGATTGGTGTGAGTAAAACCATATTTGGTAGTTATCAAAATCTAACCATTCTTGGTGGCCATCATTGGATTGCCCAATTACATAATAATTAAAGATTAAACCATACGGCCCCTCTGTCATAGCTGAATCATATTTTTCTTCTCCAATAAAGGGACCATCTTGTTCAACCGGATCCCCATAAAAGTACGCTGGGTCATCTAGTATTATTTCATCTACCACCTTTTCATTACGATCAAACCTTATTTCTCCAAGATAGGAACCATAGCCTTCATCATAATTTTCAACCCAAATTTCGATCACATCAATTTCATATTCCAGTTCTAACCAATCAAGGGAGTGGCCGTACCTTATTTCCAGAAGATCAATCAAAGCCTCTCCGTCTAATTCTTTTTCACCAATCTTGCTTAGATCAATCTCTGCATCATCAAGGAGCATTTCTATAAAATCTTTCCACTTATAATCAAAAATATGAAAATGTTCGGTTTGTCCCTCAACTCTTGCTTCATCAATTAAATAATATTCATAGCCTAGTGAAGACTTAGTTTCTGCAGTTTCCGCATCTATATAAATAAGAATCCCATTTCTCCTAAAACCTTCTTTTCTAAAGAAATCATCAAAATCATCAACTTCTTCCAGGTTATCCCGACCCACAACCTTATATTCTTCCCAGGTACCATAGCGATTATTAAATTCATCAACATAATAGGCAGGCCGATGATGATCGTAAAGGAATAATAATAGATTGAACTGCTGATAAAAATCAAAGTCTTTTATGTACCAGTTGTCAAAGTATATCGGATAGTCAAATTCATCACTGTACCAATCTGCTACAAAAAAACCAAGATATTTTTCTCCTGCTGCGCTGGGGGATATATCTGCAGTAATCCCAATTTCTTCCTCCTGTTTTTCAATATCTACTACTATATGGACGGTGAATGAAAATTACAATTGAACACAAAGCCTATCAACTGTAATTTCAGGCTTCTTATTTATTTGATCAATAAACTCTTTTACAGCACTCGCAATTTGGGTGACATTCTTA
>PWGV01000180.1 GCA_003554585.1 Halobacteroidaceae bacterium
ACGGGGCCCAGAGCTTCGGGGGCAGTATCGAGGATAAGCGGGCCTGCAGTTTCGGCGATGCGGCGATTACCTCCTTTTTCCCGGCCAAGCCGCTGGGCTGCTACGGCGACGGGGGCGCTGTATTTAGTGGTGATGATCACCTGGCCGGGCTGATCAGGTCCCTGAAGGTGCACGGGAAGGGCAGCGGCAAATATGAAAACATAAGGATCGGGGTTAATTCAAGGCTGGATACCATCCAGGCCGCAGTTTTAAAGGTTAAGCTCAAGGCCCTGATCAGCCATGAATTAGAAGCTGTTAACCGGGTTTATGAGCTCTACAACGAACGCTTAAGGGATGTAACCCGGGTGCCGGTGGTGCCCGGCGGTTTTTATTCCAGCTTTGCCCAGTATACGATCAAGCTGGAAAACAGGGAGCAAAGAGACGGCCTGCAGGCTTTTTTGAAAGAAAAGGGCATCCCGAGTGCCGTTTATTACGCCCGGCCGATGCACCGGCAGGGTGCTTACGCTCACCTGGAAGGTGCTGAGGAGGATTATAAGGTGACAGGTGAGCTCTGCGACATCGTCTTATCGCTGCCCATGCATCCTTATTTAAGCAAAGAAGAGGTTGATACGGTTTGTGAGGCTATCAGAGCTTACCTGGGCTGAAGAAGGCAAGCTTAAGAACTGCTAAGCAGGTCCGGTGGCCGGAGGGGATATTATAAAGATGGAGATGAAAAATAAGAAATATATTACCTTGAACTTTAAAAGATATATGGTCAGTAAAATTGATTTTAAGTATAACCCGGAGTTCAGCGGCGGCAAAGGCAAGATGGATATTAATTTTGGCCACTGGGTAGCGATTAAGAATGATCAGGCGCAGGTAACCCTGCGCTGCACGCTCTTTCGCAACGCCAAAAAAGAAGAAAAGCCCTTTGATTTAGAAGTGCATATGACCGGGTTTTTTAGTTTTAAAGGCGAACTTGAAGGTGAAGAACTGAAAAAACTGATCAGTAATCGTGGTTTAAGTATTCTTTTTCCGTACATGAGAGCTTTAATAACCAATATCACCGGCAGTTCCGGCTTTCCCCCGATCGTTTTACCGATCATCAACGTTAACCAGCTTTTGGAAAAACAAAGCAGCCAGGATGAAAGCACGCATTAACAGCAGGCGCTAACATCTTCTGCCGCTACGCGATCCAGTCATCAAGGTTTAGGTTCTCAATCCGCTGGAAATGTTTAATATTAGCGGTAACAAGCAGGGTTGATGTTTCAAGCGCAGTAGCAGCAATTAACAGATCGGCATCAGCAAGGGGGGGCTCCTCTGCTTTCCAGCATTGCTTTTAGAAGACCACATCTAGACGATATCTTGCGATTAGAATTGATTATCTTAACTGTAAGCAAAAATTGTTCCACCACATTTTTATTTTTCTGCGGGTTAGCCGATTTTTCAGCCCCATAATATAGTTCAGCAACTGTCATGAATGAAATTGCCACCTGGTCGGGATAGTTCCGTCTTTTTTTTATAATATTGCGGTTTCCGCGAAGCAGATGGATGCAGATATCAGTATCCAGGATTATCAAATTATAAATCCACCTTTCTGCCGGCTGTTCGCTGTGCTTTTAGATCAGCGCAAATCTCTTCCGCTGAACGCCTGTCATCCCATTCACCGGCAATTTTTTCCCACAGCTCAATCTGAGCTTCCCGTGGAAATGGATCATCCTTATTAGCGGTATGATAAAGATCAACACATTTTTCCAGAACCATCAAGATTTCACTATTTAAACTTCTTTTTTCCGCTTTTGCCTGATGGCGCAGCTTCTCCAGAAGATCTTCCGGAAAGTTGCGAATGGTCAAGTTGGCCACCGGGATCTCCTCCTTTCTGTATAGTGTCAAGATAGTTATTTATTAACACTAATATGGTTACATATCTACAAAGTCTTCCTGCAGTTTGGCCGCAAGGTAATTGACTTTCAATTACCGTTAAACAATTAGATCAGGAAGAGTGCTTTTTAAAAGCGGGGCTGAAAAGATATTGACCGGCGATACTAAGCCCGAGGAGAAAAAGAAGGTTGTTAGCATCTGAATTGGTTCATTGATATGCCTTGTTTTTCAGCTACCATTTCGAGCCTGTTTTTTAGATCTTCAGGAATACGCACCGTGATTATATTTTTTTACTCATACTTACACCTCGGCAATTTAAGGAATTTTCCCGGGGTTATAATTTTTATTTGCGCTATATTCAGTTCGCCAGTGGCAAGCTAATGTTTAGTATCGGCGGTTATAAAGGTAAAATTAAGCGAACAGGATTTCTGCAAGGCCTGGAGAACTAAGCATGAACATGAAGGAAGGAGTGCATTTATGTTTAGAACAGTTGGGGTAATTGGGCTGGGCTATGTCGGCCTGCCCCTGGTGATCGAATTCAGCAAAGCCGGTTACATGGTGACCGGCTTTGATATTGACCGGGACAAAGTGGAGCAGCTGAACCGGGGCCAGAGCTATATTTCATATATCGAACCACAGGAGATAGT
>PWGV01000112.1 GCA_003554585.1 Halobacteroidaceae bacterium
AGCTACACCGCCTTGGTAGCGGGGGTTGGATTTGAACCAACGACCTCCGGGTTATGAGCCCGACGAGCTACCAGACTGCTCCACCCCGCAATTTCGCCTCCCTATTATATTACAAATAGGGATTTGGGTCAAGGGTAACAATTTAATTTCTCTTTTCTCCTGCTGGCCGGGCCTTTTCTCCTTTTTTCTTTCTTCTTTACATTCCCAGTGTTCTATAAAATACCCCCGCAAAGGACCTAAAGGATCTTTTGCCATTTTTTACTTTATTTTCCCCATTTCTAAATGTATTTTTCTTTCCCTTATTCTTTATTCCTGCTATAATGTTAGGTGGAAAAAGCAATTCCAAAGAAAGAGTGGTGGGTACATTATGGATGATTTTGTTCTACCCCAGAATACCGGAGTTGCCGCAATCGGTATAAAAACCGGTCTTATTGTTCCCCATGATGACATTGCAGCCATTACATCCGATGCTGTTAAATCTATAGTAAAAGATGGAGATATCATTTGTGTTACGGAAGCCGTTGTGGCACGTTCACAAAACCGCTATGTAAGCTGTGAAGAAATTGCCCAGGATATCCAGGAAAAATTAAAATTGAAACCCGGAAGCACCGTCGCTGTAATCAGCCCCATTGCCAGCAGGAACCGATTTTCTTTAATCCTTAAGGCCATTTCTCTTGCAACCAGAGGCGGAAAGGTAATTGTCCAGCTTTCTATCCCCTTCGATGAAGTGGGCAACCGGGTTATGGATGAAGAGTTCGCCAACACCAGGTTGCGTTTTAAGCAAACCCTCAAAAGCCTCCGCGAGGCCAGAGGCAATACTCCTCAGCTTAATGTGCTTATCCGGGAGCTTTTAGCTGCTCTTAAGTTACAGGAACTGGGTTATAACATTGAAAGTATACGGAAAATTACTGGACAGGGGATTGCCGACCTTACCGTTCGCACACCTCAAGGGGAACTTGCCGTGGTAGAGGTTAGCTTTGCCGACATACAAAGGGCTGCCAAAAAAGCCGTTGGCATTCAAAAAGATGTTCCAAAGGCCCAGAAGGCCCTGGCCATAGCAGTCAATTTAGAGCACCAGGAGTTAACACTCGCCGATGCACATCAGCTTCTTGCAAACCCCGATCTGGAAACAGAAGTGCTTGATTACGGACCTCAACGGGATAGTTACCTTGAACCCGATATTATCTTCAGCGACGAGCTGGGCGAAAGAACTTTTCCTCACCCCATTACCGGGGTCGATTATAGAGAGCTATATTTGGATATGATCAAAAAGGGCGGAGCCCGGGGGGATGTAATTTATACAAACAATCCCCTCCGGGTATATGACCTCGGCTTTATTGACGGGGTTTGCCTGGGAGAGGTTCACGAAGCTGAAAAAAGGAGAGAACTTTTTCACGCTTTCGGAGGCATGGTTCCTGTCGTTTCCCTTAAAGATATTGGCCCCCCTCCCTGGGGAGTTATTGGATCCAATGTTTCTGACTTTGACCGGGGTATCCTGAAGCTCCTGCCCGAAGATGCTGACCTGAGCGCCGATATTATCAAAAAAAAGATCGAAGAGGACACCGGGAAAAAAGTAGAAACATTGATTTTTGGTGACGGAGCCTACAAGGATCCCGATACCGGCATTTACGAATTAGCCGACCCTCATCCTGCCATCGGAGCCAGTGAAAACCTGCGGCGGGCAAAACTGAGGACAGGTTCCAAGTTGAAACTCCAGGTTGACACCCTTTACCGCAAGGGCCTGAGTCGGGAGGAAATTGCCGAACATTTACAAGACCCGGAAAAATCACCTTCCCAGGAAGACCTGGGAACAACTCCGCGCAGCGTTACGAGTATCCTGGGCAGTCTGGCAGACCTGATCACGGGTTCAGCTGACGCGGGAACCCCTATTGTTCTAATCAGGGGCTTTGACCCGGGGAAAATTGAAAAGTAAAAATTAAAATGCCTCCTTCGGGAGGCATTTTCCGCTATTTTATTCCATTTTCTCCAGCCCATTTTAAGATCATCCCCTGGAGAATATCTTGCCCGCTGTAGATAACCTTTTGCTTTTTGGTATTTTCCAGGACCACCTTTAAAATTATTGCTCCTGGGATGATAATATCCTCCCGACCCCTTTCTAATCCTATGATTTTTCCCCTCTCAGTCAGGGGTAGGCTTTTCATTTTTTTAATTATTGCGAGCAGCCAGGCCCCATCAATTTCTGTCCCATGCACTTTCTCTTCACAAAACACGGCCAGCCTTTTCTTTATTGCAGCAAGATTGGCAATTGTACCTCCCACTCCAATAATTAAGGAAAAGGAGTTTGCAGCAAGAAAACAGTCTAATTTCCGGGCAACATCCTCTTCCATTTCCCCGAAATTCCCTTCATCAAAACGCTGCGAAAGTTCAAGGGCTCCCAGGGGGAAACTTTCTACCTGGCCACTGGGGCCAATTAATTCAGTACTCCCCCCTCCAATATCCAGGACCCAGGGGGATTTCTCAGCCCATTCTTTTGCAGCCCCAAGGTAAGAAAGGCCGGCTTCTTCTTTCCCGGAAATAACTCTTATTTCTTCCCCCAGGTGTTTTTCCAGGGTAGCCTTCATCTGCAGACCGTTTTTCGCCTTCCGGAGCGCTTCGGTTCCCACGGCAAGGGTTTTTTGAGCTTTAACCTTCTCTGCCTCTTTACGATAAGAATTTAGAATTTCAATGGCTTTTTCGATTTTTTCCTGAGGTATTTTCCCATCTTTATCCCGGTTTGATCCCAGGCGGACAATTTCCCTTTGCTGCAATAGATTAACCCACCCCTCGGGAGTGGGTTTTTGAATTAATAGCCGGATAGAATTTGATCCAATATCAACTGCAGCTACAGGTCTTTTCACAGTACCTTCCACACCTTTCTTCTGGATCTCCGGGCAATAATTGGCCGATCTCCTGTCCCAGAGGGTAATCTGGATATAACAAAAAAAAGGCATAGTGAGCATGGAGACACTTCAGGCCGGGTCCGCTCTCTCCAGCAACTCCCCGGCTCACCATTTCCCTGTAAAGGTCAGGCTTTTTCTGGTACATTTCTTCCAGTAGTTCTCGGGGAATTAATTCAGATCTCTTCCGGGCTGCTTTTTTCCTGTACTCCCGGTAAATATTTTTTAATTCGGGACTAAACATTCGGTCCAGGGCGTGTTCGGCTTCCAGGAGGTGAATATCCTTCCGCAATTGAGGGCAGGTTAACCACCAGGGAGTGGAAAAGACAGGCCCACCAATTCCCCCGGGGAGAGGTTGATTTAAGATGCCCAGCGGGTACCCGAGAGAGCACCTTTTAATCACCTCGAATTCCGCGTTAATTTCTCGCTGCAATTGCCAACCAACTGCTTTCAAATCATCCAACTTATTAACCTCCCATCCCGACAAGCAAAAACACCCCTGCAGGGGTGCTTATTATCAGCTCTATTAACGATTATTAGTTTTTTTCTTATTGGGCGCGCGGTCCTCGCTGAGCTCTTGAAACTTCTCGTCGCTTTCTTTAAAAAACCGGCTCAGCTTATCCTCAAAAGAAAGGTCTTTTTTCTTGTTTTGTTGCCTTTCCTTTTTGGGAGGGGATTGGAGTCTTTTAATGGAAAGACCAATTTTCCCGTCGTCCCCAACGGAAATGACTTTAACTTTGACCCGGTCATCTACTTTCAGGTGCTGGTTAACATCTTTAACATAGGTATGAGCAACTTCGGAAATATGAACAAGACCGGTTTTCCCCTTATCAAGTTCCACGAAGGCACCGAAATCTGTTATTCCGGTAACCTTGCCCTCGACAACCCTGCCAACCTCGATTGACATAACTAGCAAAACTCCTCCTCTAAATTAATTGGGTTAAACTCGTAATTTATTATACATAATACGCCTGAGCCTGTCAATTTTTATTCTTCTTCAATCACAACAATCAAAGTTTCTCCTTCTTTTACAAGTCCCAGCTGTTCACGGGCCACTTTTTCAACATATTCCAAGCTGCGGGCGAATTCAAGTTTTTCTTTGTATTCAAAGCGAGTTTCCTGCAGTTCTACTACTTCTTGCTCCAGGGTTTTTAATTCGGACTGGCGGTCGAGGTAATAGACATAATTCTGGACAAAATGAAAGGTTATGTACAGCAGAAAAATCGCAAAAATTATTAATGCCCGACGGTAGTTTTTTGGCATGACCCTATCTCCCTCCTTAAGGGTTTTTTGTACTTCTACATTTACCGGGAAAGTCCTGCATTTCAGGCCTTCTTTTTCCAGTCATCCCCCTTTGTACATAAAAAATTGCCTTGTTCAAGGCAATTTTTATCTACTCCTTCTCCTTATTTGCAGCAAAAGCAGGCCCGGGAACCCTTTCATCACCGCTTCTTTTCGTTATTTTACGGTCATCAAAGTGTTCTAAAAGGGGTAAAGCATATTTCCTCGTACTTTCCAGCAAATTTCTATATTCTGCAACAGTAATCTTGCCCTGCTCCTGCAAAAATTTGGTTAACAAGCTTTCAGCTTCTTCATATTTTTCTTTTGTAAGGTAAAGCTCTTCATTTACTCTAACAATTTCCCCCTGAAAAGCCAGGTAGTCCAGTATTTCTCCGGCTTTCTGCCCCATTTCCCAGGCCAGGGGAGGTGAAAAACCACCTTCTCTTAGTTTTTCCAGGTATTGTTCTGCAAGCTGTTTTTCTTTTTTCTCCGCCCGGGGGTGAAAATCAACCAGGGCGACCCGTTGATCTCCTGCTTTTACCCTTCCCTCTACTATCCATAGGTTCAGGAGCTTTTCCCCTTCTTCACTGCCACTTATTTCACTGGCAAAATTAACAGCCTGAGTTCTCGGCATTCCAGGCCTAAGATGATAAAGTCGGTGATAGGAGTTCAGTTCTTCTGCAAATTTTTGGTAAAATTCCTCCAGGCGGTCCTGCGAAACAAAAAAAGTGGGCTGGATTTCCTGGATCTCGTCCCCGAGTTTTTTTAATCCTTGCTCTATTTCCTCCTCGCTAATCCGGGCCAGGTGCATCAGGTTTTCTTTCTGAATAACTCCCCGGCGGTAAATTAACTGGAATAAAAGGTCTTCGGATTTTCCGGAAACCATTCTCTCCAATAGCCGGACGTGCTTTTTATCATGTCTTTGGTATTCCGGGGGATCTGTTATTAAAACCCTGCCCCCACCCATTACGTGGACAGGGGAATAAAAGCGTATAATAAAGCGATCCTGAAAACCCGCAACCAGTTCTTCATCAAGCTTAATGCGAGCCAGAGCTTCTTCTCCCGGGTCCAGCTTTCGTCTATCACCGTAAAATTTTACCTTCCCCAGGCAGCGGGATGTTCCCAGGTGAAAATGAACGGCGCTGTTATCCTTCAGGGGGCGGGGAAAATCATCAATCAGGTTGAGAAAAACATCCATCTCCCGGGTAGGTTCGAAAAATCCTGGGGTGGCAATTACATCTCCCCGGGCTAAATCCTTTCGGTCCAGGGGTACATTTAAGGCCACCCGCTGGCCCGCTCCCGCTTTTTCCACTTTCTCATTGTGAACCTGGACCTGGCGAATCCTGCCCCGCAGCCTGCGGGGAAGAACTTCAATTTCAACTCCCGGTTTTACCTGCCCGGAAATTAATGTTCCCGTAACCACCGTTCCCATCCCATGCATTTGAAATACACGATCAAGGGGCAGCCTGAGCGGGGCATTTTCTTTGTTTTCCTGGCTTACAGCAATTTTATCAAGAATTTCCAGTAGTTTATCAATACCCTGTCCGGTCTGGGCTGAGGTAATTACAAAAGGCGCTTTTGCAAAAACGGTTCCGGCTAGTTCTTCCCGCACTTCTTCCTCCATTAATTCAATCCATTCTTTTTCCACCAGGTCAGCTTTGGTTAAAACAACAACCCCTTTTTTGATTTCCAGTAGTTCAATAACTTCAAGATGTTCCCTGGTTTGGGGCATTACACCCTCGGTAAGGTCAATCACAAGAAGGACCAGATCCATTCCTGCCACACCGGCCAGCATATTAGTCATAAATTTTTCATGCCCGGGAACATCGACGATACCGGCCAGGCGCCCCGAAGGAAGTCGCAGAGGGGCAAAACCCAGGTCTATTGAAAGCCCCCGTTCTTTCTCTTCCCGGAGCCGGTCGGTATCAATTCCGGTCATTTTCTCGATCAAGGCTGTTTTACCATGGTCGACATGGCCTGCTGTACCTATGATGAGACCTCCCATGAATGAGCCCTCCGTTAAACCTAATTTTAATATTCTATTCCCCAGCGACCAGTTAAACCCTGGTCAAATGGATGTTTGTGCGGTTTCATTTCGGTAACCAGGTCCGCTCTTTGTAGTACCTCGTCGGGAATATACCTTCCCGTAATTATTAGCTCGCAGTTCTCGGGTTTGAGGTCAATTAACTCCTGGATTTCTTCCAGGGTTATCAGTTCAAAATAAAGTGCATTACCCAGTTCATCAAGAATTACCAGGTCGTGATTACCTTCCCGGAGAACCTGGCGGCTTCTATTTAAAGCCAGTTCCATCATATCGCGATCTTCCTGGGTTCCCTCTCCCTTTTTGACAAAGCATTCCCCGCAGCCCCTGCAGTCTACATACCCGTTTTTGATCATGGAGCTCCAGCGGCAGCCTCGCCCGAATTCCTCCATGGTTATCAGGGGAAATAGTCGCGGAGCGGCAAATAGTTCTCCGGCATAACCGGTACCTTTCATAAAATGAATGAAGATGGAGTTTAAACCGTGGCCTGCAGCCCGAAAAGCCTGCCCTATTGCTGCTGTAGTTTTTCCCTTGCCATTGCCTGTATAAACCTGGATAAGGCCTTTTTCCAGTTTTCCTGTCCCGCCCATATTATTCACCCTCTTTCAAAATTTGTTCCAGTTCAGGGGGTTTGACCGCCCGGGCTCCCTTTTTTTTCATTTCCTGCCAGAGCTCACTGGCCTCTCCCCCGGTAAAATCTCTGTTGGCAATATTCTCTCCATCCAGGACAAAAACCTCTTTCCCTTTTTTCAATGCTGCAAAAGCCATTCTTAGATTACCAAGATTTCCTCGACCGAAAGGCACTTCGGAAATAACAATCAGATCCGCGTTTAGCATGAATTCCAGGGTTTGCTCCAATTTTTCTTCTGTAATGGGGTGGAAAGGAACTTCCCGGATACAATCTATTCCCAGTTCTCTCGCTCCTTCAGAGTCTGTATCCCCTTCATTTACTGCTCCCAGGCTTAATATGTGTCCCATGGCGTTAAGCCTTTTGCTAAGCCTCCAGGCCGACCCTCCTCCCCCTACGATGTGGATTCTCCTTGGTTTGATTTTTTTGGAACTTCCATTTTCTTCCCTGGGAGAGCGGAGATTAATCCGGGGTTTTTCCAGGGGAGACCACTTTTCAACATCCACCTCCACCTGGTAGACCTGGCCAATATTTTCCGGGGTAAGGACTTCTTCCGCCGGACCTACCGCTCTCAATTGACCCCGGTCCAGGAGAACCAGGTTCTGGCAATATTGCGAGGCCAGGTTTAAGTCGTGAGAAACCAGGATAATCGTCAAACCTTCCTGCCGGTTGAGCTTGAGGAGAAGTTCAAAAATCCCCTGCTGGTATTTAATGTCCAGGTTGGAAACCGGTTCATCAAGCAACAAAACCCGGGGATTCTGCGCCAGGGCCCGGGCAATAATACCTCGCTGGCGTTCTCCACCACTTAACTGGTAGATACTCCGGTGGCGCAATTCTAAAAGTCCAGTGGTTGCAAGGGCTTCTTCCACGTATTCCATGTCCTTGTACCGCAAAGTTCCCCACCATCCCAGGTGAGGGTAACGGCCCATTGATACAACCTCTTCCAACATGAATGGAAAATCCAGATATGTCTCCTGGGGAACAACCCCGATTTTCCGGGCCCTTTCTCCCGGGGGGATCCTGTGGACTTCCCTTTCGCCGAGAAAAACCTTGCCCTTACGGGGATGAAGCAGGCCAGACATTACTTTGAGCAGGGTTGACTTTCCCGACCCATTGGGGCCCAGAATGCCAATAAAATCTCCTTCTTCAAAGGTTAAATCAATGTTTTTTAAAACAAGTTCTTCTCCGTAGGCAAAGCTTACATCTTCTAACCGGTAAAGTGCCATGTTAATTTACCCTCCCTGCCCAAAATATCGTCCCTGGTGACGGCGCAAAAGGTAAAGAAAAAAGGGTCCCCCGGCCAGGGCGGTAATAATACCTACTGGTATCTCCAGGGGAGGAAACAGGGACCGGGCCAGGGTGTCTCCCCACATTAAAAAAGCTCCGCCTGCAAGCCCACAGAAAGGAACAAGGTATCTGTGATCCGGACCAATCAAAAGCCGCATAATATGAGGAACAATTAAGCCTACAAAGCCAATCAAACCGCTCACTGCCACAGCACTTGCAGTCAAAAGACTGGCCCCGGTAATCAGGATCAACTTGGTTTGTTCAACGTTAACTCCAAGGTGCAGGGCAGCTTCCTCTCCTAAAACCAGTAGGTTGAGGTTGCGAAGCTGCCACAGGATCAAAATAAATCCAAGGGAAAAATAAGGGAGCAAAAGGCGTAATTCATTCCAGCCTCTCCCGGAAAAGGTTCCCATTAACCAGTAAAAAACACGGTGCAAATCCCTACCCATTCCTACCATCATTAAAGACATTAAGGCATTGAGCAGGAAGCCTACCGCCACCCCGGCCAGGAGGAATGAGGTAACCGGTACTTTACCTCCCACCCGGGCCAGCCTGTAGACAACAAAAACAGTGGTAAGGGCCCCCACGAAAGCGAGGAAAGGTAATGATCCCAGGCCTAAAATAGTGAAATTCCAGCCAAAAAGCATGGCCATTATGGCCCCGAACCCGGCACCGGCTGAAATTCCCACCAGGTAGGGATCAGCCATTGGGTTGCGCAAAAGCCCCTGGAAAACTCCTCCAGCCATCCCCAGGGCCCCACCCACAACCATTCCTAACAGAATACGAGGCAGGCGCAGCCGCATCAGAATTGTCCTCCAGGAAGCGTGTTCGGTTTGAGGATCAAATAAAATAGCTGGGATTTTTTGCCAGGGGATATTTACACTGCCCCAGGCCATTGCCAGTAAGGCCCCCGTTAACAAAAGGGCAGCAAGGCAGATTAAAACCAGCCAGCGGCGACTGCGCTCTCCCCCCATTTTATTTCACTTCACCCAGAATGGCTTCTAAGACCAGCTCCAGGCCCTGAATAATCCGGGGACCGGGACGAACCATAAGATCCGGGTTGACAAAATAGACCCTTTCATTTTTTACAGCCGTAATGTCGCTCCATTCGGCTCTATCATAAACCCGGTCGTCTTGCCAGGGAACGATAATTACCTCGGGATCATTGGCGATTACGTCTTCTACACTGTAAGGGGCCCATTCCTGCTGCAGGTTTCCAGCGATGTTTTCTCCACCCGCAATTTCAATAATATCGTGAACAAATGTATTGGGTCCGGCAGTCATTAAAGGATTGTCCCAAACTTCATAATAAACCCGGGGAGTAGTTTCTACTTCCTGGGCTCTCTTTTTTACAAATTCAATTTCTTCTCTTATCCAGGCAATCAGTTCATTGCTCTCCTGTTCCCTGCCAGTTATCTCTCCAATCCATTCAATACTGTTAATTATTTCTTCAATAGTATTCGGGTCAACCACAGCGACTTTGAAACCCAGTTCTTCTATTCTTTCCCGGTCTTCATCCATTCCTGCAGTCATAAAAACCAGGTGGGGATTCTTTTCTACGATTGCTTCAAAATCAACATTGATATCTCCAACTTTCGGTTTTTCCAGGGCTGCTTCAGGATAATCGCAGTAATTGCTTACTCCGACAATTTCTTCATCCAGATCCAGCGCAAAGAGAATTTCCGTTACTGCTGGAGCAAGGGAAACTATCCTTTCCGGGACAGTCTCCAAACCAACTTCCCTTCCAATATCATCAACGATTGTTCCAGCCTGAACTGTTCCACCCAAGGCGACAAACAGAACCATTACTATTAGAATTAATTTTTTCATCAAATAAACCTCCTGATTTTTTGATTTTCTGTCCGGTACAAAGAACAAACCCCAAACCTTAACCTGGGGTTAATACAATATAAGACCACCCCTTTCCCCGAAGGCTTGGCTGCAGTACCGACAGGCAGGTCTCCTGGCTCCAGTTCACCGCTTCCACCAACCTTCCCCGCTAAAGCGAGTGGTTTTACTGATGGAAACTCCCTGACTACAGTGGCGGGTCCGCACCCTTTAGCCTTAAGGCTATTAGGTTTCCCTATTAATCCACTTGGAACCTGACGGCATGAGCTATTCATTTTTCTAATTACTATTTCTTTTTAATTCAATAATATCCTTTTTTTATCTTACTGGATTTCTGGGTTTTTTCCCTTCGAGGACTGCCAAAAGATCTTGAGCTGCCATTTGGGCCATTTTATCCCGGGTGGCAAAAGTTGCACTGCCAATATGGGGGGCAACCACGACCCTCGGGTTTTGCAGGAGAGGATCATTTTTACCAATTGGTTCTTCTTCAAAAACATCCAAGCCGGCGGCGAATATTTCCCTGTTTTCCAGGGCTTCTAAAAGAGCCTTTTGCTTTACAATCGCACCCCGGGCTGTATTTACCAGGACTGTTGTTTTTTTCATCAATCTAAATTCCCTGGGCCCAATCATATTTTCTGTCTGCGGGTTCAGGGGAGTGTGGATACTGATAAAATCACTTTCCTGGAGTAATTGCTCCAGTTCAACCTTTTTTGCTCCAGTTTCCCTTTCCAAACGGGGTTTTGAGCTGCGGCTATAATATAAAACCTCCATGTCAAAGCCCCGGGCCCGGCGAGCCACTGCACCACCAATCCTCCCGGCTCCGATTATTCCCATAGTTTTTCCGAAAACCTCCTGCCCCAAAAACAGTTTGGGACCCCAGCTTTTCCACTTACCGGCCCGGGTATAGTTATCAGCAGCAACAATAGATCTGGAAGCTGCCAGTAGAAGGGCAAAAGCGAGGTCAGCCGTAGCCTCGGTTAGAACATCCGGGGTATTGGTTACCACAATTCCTTTTTCTTTTGCTTTTTCGATATCTATATTGTCGTAGCCAACGGCATAATTTGCGATAACTTTGAGGTTCTGGGCTGCTCCCAGTACTTCTGCATTGATGGGATCTGTAAGCAGGCAGAGGAGGCCCTGGATATCTTTAATTTCTTCTATTAAAACTTCTTTTGTGGGGGGAACTTCTCCCTCCCACACCTTAATTTCACAATTTTCCCGGAGCAATTTCAAACCTTCTTCCGGGATTTTTCTTGTAACAAAAACTTTATCCATATAAAACCCTCCTCGTTAAATAATATTGGCCTTTGCTTCTCATTTTCCTTTAATCCACAAAAAAAATACGCCCGTCTCCGGACGTATCCATAATTTAACCTGGAGCGGAAGACGGGATTCGAACCCGCGACCCCAACCTTGGCAAGGTTGTGCTCTACCAGCTGAGCTACTTCCGCAGATGGTGGAGGGAGAAGGATTTGAACCTTCGTAGGCGTGCGCC
>PWGV01000062.1 GCA_003554585.1 Halobacteroidaceae bacterium
GAAAGCTGCTACAGCAGTTAATGCAGAAATACTCGGTCGATCCGATATTGGGACTATTGAACCTGGTAAACTGGCTGATATTTCTGCCTGGAAACGGGACCTATTAAATGACCACGAAGCTTTACTTGACTGTGCTTTTGTAATGAAGGATGGGGCTATTTATCCTACGGAAAAAACTGAATAGACTGTGTAAAAATTACAGGAAGAACTCCAGGTTTGTTTGCCTTTCGGAAAGGGAAATATTAGGTTTTAATTTACAAAAATATACCAAATTCCGAAAAAAGAGCCCAAAACAAAGTGGAGTTCTTTTTTTTATTTCCATTAGGGGAAAAAATTTTTGCGCGTTGCAGGAATAAAAAGTTAAACCGTCGAACTAAATTTACTTAATAAGGAATTATTAAATTATATTTAATTTTAGCTCCCTGGAAATTGGCTTTTTTATTCGTAAAATTTTACACAGAGGGCGGTATAACTTTTTTCATCTAAAGGAGGCTGCTATGAAGAAAATTTCTTGTGAAAATGCAATTTATTTCATGCATCGAGATAATAAGCCGGGCCTGGAGGTAGAACCAGGTGAATTGTTAGAATTTGAAGCAAGGGACTGTTTTAGCGATCAGATCCAGGATGAAAGCCAGCTGTTCGAGAGCGCGGATTGGTCCCAGATTAACCCGGCAACGGGACCTGTGGCAATTAAAGGAGCCGAACCTGGAGATACACTGGTAATTGATATTCTTGATATTAAAGTTGATGATAAAGGAACCATGATTGTGGTTCCTGACATGGGGGCGCTGGCTGATAAAATTGACCAATCGGAAACCAAGATTGTCCCCATTGTTAATGGGTACGCCCAGTTTAATGATAAGATCCACCTGCCCATCAAACCCATGATTGGGGTTATCGGAGTTGCTCCTGAGGGGGATGAAAAAATCCCGAACGGGACCCCCGGCTTCCACGGGGGGAACATGGACAACAAGGAAATAACCAGGGGCACCCGGTTGTTCCTACCTGTTTTCCATCCGGGAGGCATGATTGCTTTGGGGGACCTTCATGCGGTCATGGGCGATGGTGAAGTGGTTATCTGCGGAGTTGAAGTCCCGGGCGAGGTATTATTAAAGGTAGATATCATCAAGGGCAAAACTCTGGGGACTCCTTTCCTGGAAACCCCTGATTACTTTTATGTCATTGGCACCGGTAAGGACCTGGATGATGCGGGGGCAATTACCCTTGATAAGACCTATGCCTTTTTGAAAGAAAGGCTTCCACTCACCCCCAACGAAGTTGCCATGCTGATGAGTATTGCCTGTGATCTGCAGATCTGCCAGATAGTTGATCCCCTGATCACCTGCAGAATGGCAATTCCCAAACAGGTATTTGCTTTATATAATCTTTCTTTTGCTTGAAAGGAAGAATGATGCAAGGGTTATAAAAGAAAATGACAGGTAGAGATCTTCCCTCCTTTATACACCCGGGCGCTTTTTGCCCGGGTGTAATATGCTATAATCCAATTAAAAGATTAACTAAAAAAATAATTTGGATGAAGCTTACCATTAGGCCAGTCAATCAAAATTTATACCCCGGAAGGTTAAAAAAGTCATGATTTATCTTTGTCCTAAAGGTAGATTTTTGTTATTATTAATGTGGATTTAGTTTTGCTTTATAGGGGTTTGGCTGAAAAATTAATGGGAGAGTAACAAAAAACTCCTGAAAAATAAAAAAAATAGGGAAAGAGGAGATAATATTATGGAAGGCCAATTAAACTTGCAGAAATTCCAGGAAGCGGGGGCAAGGATAAAAAAATATATCCAGAGGACACCCTGTCTTCCCTTCCAGGATTTAAGCGAAGAAGTGGGACGTAATATTTATATGAAACTGGAAGGCCTGCAAATTACAGGAGGATTTAAGTTAAGGGGAAATTTAAACAAGCTTTTATCCATGGGTAAAGAGAATCTTCCCAATGGTGTGGTTACTGCTTCTTCTGGAAACCACGGGCTTGGCCTATCCTATTCAGCACGGCTGCTTGGAGTTAAGGTCACGGTAGTTGTCCCTGAAACAACTCCAAAGAACAAGGTGGATAAACTGCGGACTTATGGAGCTGAGGTTATCCTTGCCGGAGCCCATTATGACGAGGCAGTAAAAAGGGTTAAGAAAATTGTAGAAGAAACCGGAGCTCTTTACGTTCCGAGCTTCGATGACCCGGATATTATTGCGGGAAATGGAACAATTGGGTTGGAAATTAACGAAGATGTCCCTGGTGTTGCGCAGTACATTTGCCCGATTGGGGGAGGTGGGGGCATTTCAGGAAGCGGCCTGGCTTTAAAGGCCTTAAATCCCAACATTAAAATAATAGGAGTGGAAGCAGAAGGCGCGGCTTCTATGAAGGCTTCAATCGAGGCTGGAAAGCCGATACAACTCCCGGAGGTAAAAACGAAGGCGGAAGGAATTGCAGTAAGCAGGCCTGGCGAATTACCATTTGAGATTGTTAAAGACCTTGTTGACGAGATCGTAACTGTTTCCGAAGAAGAAATGGAAGATGCCCTCCGCTACCTGGTGGGGAAGGGGAAAATAGTCCCGGAACTTGCTGGGACAGCTGGAATCGCTGCCTTATTGGCAGGAAAGATCCTGCCCGAGAAGGGTCCTGTAGTCTGTTTAATTACAGGAGGCAATATTGATCTCCAGTACCTTGGTTCAATCTTAACCAGCAGCGAAAAATAAAAAACTAGCCAGGAAAAGTTTTACCTTATTTATGGTTTTTAAGATAAGGGGATTTAGTTTGCAAACCGGAGGTTTTGCCCTCCGGTTTTTTGTATAAATACTGGGGGAAGAGAGAAAACTGATCCCGGGAAAATTTTCGGGAAAAAGGGGTTGACAAGAAAACAAAAGGAGGTTATTATATAACAAGTGTTACATAATATATGTTATACAAGGAGGGAAATTGGATGCCACCTAAAACCAGGTTTAAGCGAGAAGAAATTATTGATGCCGCTTTTGCTATAGCCCGGGAAAGGGGTTTTGAAGAAATTTCTGCACGGAATGTGGCAAAAAGGCTGGGTAGTTCTGTTGCCCCCATATACGTGAATTTTGATAACATCGAAGAACTGGTAAAAGCAGTTGTCCAAAAAGTCCTTGTGATCTCAAGTGAAATACTTGCCAGGCAAAATGGACCGGACATGTTTGCCAACATAGGGAGAGCAAGCCTGGAATTTGCCCGGAATTATCCCGTTCTTTTGCGGGAATTAACTTTAAAACCAAATCCATATGTCCAGTCCTATGAAAGCATGGAAAAAGGCATGATTGAAGCAATGGGAAGCAGCGAAGAAATGAAGGATTGGAGCCTGGAAGAAAGGAAGGAACTTTTGTTCAAAATGCGGGCCTTTCAGATCGGCCTGGTTGCAATGGTTGCCAATGGACAGATTCCCTCCTGGATGGATGAAGAGAAAATAGAAGATATATTAATGGAAGCAGGAGAAGATTTGCAGAGGATTCAACAAAAAAAGCGAGAGGAGCAAGAGGGATGAAAAAAGTTGTAATTATTGGTGGAGGAATTGCCGGTTTAACCGCAGGAATTTTTGCCCGGAAAAATGGTTTTGAAAGTGTTATTTTAGAAAAACACCACACCCTGGGCGGAGAATGTACTGGCTGGGACCGCGAGGGTTACCATATTGATGGTTGTATTCACTGGCTGGTTGGAACTAAAGAAGGGACCCCTATCAACGAACTTTGGAAAACAGTTGGTGCCCTGGGGGAAGATGTGAAAATCCACCATCTAGAAAGCTTTCTAACTTATGAACATGAAGATGGGCAGCAGGTCCATCTTTACCGCGACCTGGAACGCCTGAGGTCAAGCTGGCTGGAGATTTCTCCGGAAGATAAAGAAACAATTGAAGAGTTCTGCGATACAATTAAGAAATTACATTCTTTTGAAATACCGGTTGGGAAACCAATGGATATGATGAACCCAATTGAAAAAATAAAATTAATGCTCTCCATGAAGGACGCGGGGGCAGTTCTGCAGAAATTTGGAAAGGTTGGCCTTACCGAATACGCGAAAAAATTCAAGCACCCTGCATTAAGGGGAGTTCTGGAAACTTTTGTGCCGGAAGGTTATTCCGCTTCCATGGTTTTCTTTGCCTGGCGGGTTTTACCAAAGGACAGGCTTCTCTGCCTGCTGGAGGTTCTAAAGCCCTGGCCATGCGGATGAAAGAAAAATTCCTGGCCCTGGGAGGAAAGATTGAAACTAACTGCGAGGTCCTTGACCTTGAAATAGAGGATAAGGAGGTTAAAAAAGCCGTCTGCAGCAACGGAAAAACCTTTACAGCGGATTATTTCATCGCTGCAATTGATGCGAATTTCTTTTATGAGAAACTTCTTAAAGGAAAATATCCTGATCCCCAATTCCAAAAACGATTTGAAAACCCAGAGGATTACCCGGTTCCTTCAGAATTGCGAATTTCCATAGGATATGAAGGAGTTCCAAACAATATTCCGAGAACTATTCGATTTCCAGTTTCATCCCCATTTAAGATAAACGGGAATATAATCGATCGCCTGCAGCTAACGAATTACGATTACGAGCCGGATTTTTCTCCTGAAGGAAAGACTCTCTTTTCCGTTACAATCAACCAGTTTAACTCAGACTATGATGCCTGGGATGAATTATATAATAATAAAGGTAATTACCGGAAGGAAAAAGATAGAATTGGTGAGGAAGTTGTTAAGGCAATTGAAACGCGCTTTCCGGAAATGAAGGGTAAATTAAAAGTACTGGATATAGCTACCCCCAAAACGTTTGAACGGTACTGCAACTCCTACCGAGGTGGAATAATTGCTTTTTCTCCGACACTAAAAGGAAAATCAATGGACCATTCCGGGTATGTAAGGGGTTTAAAAAATATCCAGTTGAGTGGACAGTGGCTGCAGGGAACAGGTGGACTTCCCCCCGCCTTAATAACCGGAAAAGCCTCAATAATGAGAATATGTAAAAAAGAAAAATTGGAATTTGTCCAATAAAAAGTATCCCGGGCCATCTGGCCCGGGATTTCTAATTTCTTTAGGTTTGTCTGTTAGTATTTTTTGACTGGTTTTCATTCGTGCATGTGACAGTAAACGTAGTGGTCTTCCTTTACCTGATGAAAACCAGGTTTTTCTTCTTCGCAGCGTGGAGACTTGTCCGGACAGCGGGTTTGAAAAACGCAGCCCGGGGGTGGGTTGCTTGCACTGGGAACATCACCTTTAATAACTGCTTTTACCCTGGTTTTTTCCGGGTCTGGAACGGGGATAGCCTCCAGCAGCGAACGAGTATAAGGGTGGAGGGGATTGGCAAAGAGTTCTTCTCCTGAAGTGAGCTCGACCAACTTCCCCAGGTACATTACCCCCACCCGGTCGGAAATGTGTTTAACAACTGATAGATCGTGGGCAATAAACAGGTAAGTTAAGTTCAGGTTTTTCTGCAGTTTCTTCAGGAGATTGATGATCTGGCTCTGGATGGAAACATCCAGGGCGCTGACCGGTTCATCACAAATAATCATTTCCGGGTCCAGAGATAAAGCCCTGGCTATTCCAATACGCTGGCGCTGTCCACCGCTGAATTCGTGGGGATAGCGGCCAATATGGTAAGCTGAAAGACCCACCATTTCCATAAGTTCAATTACCCTCTTTCGAATTTCAGTCCTGGTATTTGCAATTCTGTGGTATTTAAGGATTTCTCCCAGCATATCTTCTACTGTTGCGCGGGGTTGGAGTGAGGAAAAGGGGTCCTGGTAAATCATCTGGACTTTTTTCCGGTAATCCTTCAGGGCCTGCCCTTTAAGGTCAAAAATGCTGTCCTCCTCAAAAAGGGCATCTCCAGCAGTGGGTTCTAAGAGTCGCATTAATACTTTTCCTGTAGTAGATTTCCCACAACCTGATTCCCCAACTATGCCAAGGGTTTCTCCCTGCTTTACTTCAAAACTTATATTATCAACGGCTTTAACATGGCCAATTGTCCTGGAAAGAACTCCCCCCCGAATGGGGAAATATTTTTTCAGGTTGGAAACTTTCATAACAGCTCCATTATTACTTTGTTTCAATTTCCACACCCCCCCTGTCAACATTCCTGGGGTAAAAACACCTCACGAAGTGATTTTTGTCCAGTTGAGTTAAATCAGGTTCATATTCCCTGCATTTTTCGTCACCAAAATCGCAGCGATTATGAAATTTGCATCCTGGAGGGGCCTCCAGGGGATTGGGGACAACACCTTCTATTTCATAGAGAAATTCCGTTTTAACCTCCATTTTGGGGATTGATTTAATTAAACCCATGGTATATGGATGGAATGGTCTTTTAAATAACTCCTTTATTTCAGCGATTTCAACCACTCTTCCGCTGTACATAACGATAACCCGCTCACACATTTCGGCGATTACTGCCAGGTCGTGGGTAATCATTATAATTGCTGTTTTCAGTCTTTCTTTAAGGTCCTTCATTAATTCGAGGATCTGGGCCTGGATGGTAACGTCAAGGGCAGTAGTTGGTTCGTCAGCAATCAGTAGTTTAGGGTCGCAACAGAGGGCCATAGCAATCATGGCTCGCTGCTGCATTCCCCCGCTTAATTGATGGGGATATTCCATTACCCTCCTTTCAGGAGAGGGGATCCCCACTAGATCGAGGTATTCAACTGCCTTTCTCATCGCCTTTTTTTTCTGTAATCCCTGGTGCAAGCGGAGAGCTTCGGAAATCTGTTCACCTACAGTATAAACTGGATTGAGGGCGGTCATGGGTTCCTGGAATATCATGGATATATCGTTTCCGCGAATTTTACGCATTTCCTGCTGGGTTTTTTTCAGCAAATCTTCCTTCTCAAATAGGATTTCACCCTGCACCTGTGCAGTATCGGGTAAGAGATTCATTATTGATAGGGAGGTAACACTTTTACCGCACCCGGATTCGCCAACCAAGCCCACCGTTTCACCCGGATTAATTTTAAAATTAACATCGTCAACTGCTTTTACTATTCCTTCGGGTGTGTGGAAATGGGTTTTTAATTCCTTTACTTCCAGTAAATTATTGTTCAAAATAACACCCCCAGCATGGGCTCGAAAAAGTTGGATTTGGCAATTAATCTTTCAAGCGTGGGTCCAGGACATCACGCAGGGCATCGCCCAGGAGATTGAATCCCAGAACCACAATCGCTATTGCTGCTCCGGGGAAGGTTACTCCCCACCAGGCATAACGCAGATACTTCCGCTCCATAGACATCTGGGTTCCCCAGGTGGCATCCTGGGCGGCTGCACCTAAACCTAGAAAGCTCAAGCTTGCTTCCGCAATGATAACAACCGCAATTGTCATTGTGGAGTAAACAATAATACTTGCCAGACAGTTGGGAAGAATATGGCGGAGCATAACCTTGAGGTTATGGAATCCTACTCCCCGGGCTGCCTGGACGTATTCTCTTTCCCGGAGAGAGAGGACTTCGCTCCGTATTAAACGGGCATAGGTGGTCCAGCCCGTAACAGATAAAGCTAAAATAACATTTTCCAGGCCCTGGCCCCTTACGGCCATAATAGCAAGGGCAAGGATAATCCCGGGAAAAGCTATGACCGCATCAACAAATCTCATCAGGATAGATTCGGTTAACCCCCCGTAGTACCCCGAGATCAAACCAACTGGAATGCCAATCAGCATCCGGAAAATTATAACTGTTAAACCTACAAGAATGGAAATTCTTGCTCCAAAAATAATCCTGCTCAAAACACAGCGACCGAAGTTATCTGTTCCCAGGGGATATTCAATACTCGGGGGTTCGTGGTGACGGGGTAAATTCATCTCAAAAGGATCGTGGGGAGTAATGAAAGGCCCGAATATAGCCAGGAAAATAAATACTGAAATAATAATCGAGCCAATAATCCCGGTGGGATTCTTTTTGAACCTCCGCATGGCATCGGCCTGAAAGCTTTTACTTTTTTGAATTTTGGGGGTTTTTTTATCCAGGCTTTGAGGTTCGACTTGGTCATTCGGTCGTTTATTGGCCATTTCTATTTCCCCCTTTTAATCGTATCTGATCCTGGGATCCAGGAAACCATAGAATATATCTGTGGCGAGGTTGATCATGATAAATAAAAAGGCAAACATCAGCAGGTTACCGGTAATCATGGGGAAATCCCGCATTAGCATCCGGTTAAACATAAACCTTCCTATCCCCGGGTAGCCGAAAACCGATTCAACAATAACTGATCCCCCCAGCCTGTAGCCCAATTGGAGACCAATAATGGTTACTACAGGAAGCATCGCATTTTTCATGGCGTGCTTGTAAATAACGGTTCTTTCGCTAAGCCCTTTAGCCCGGGCTGTCCGGATGTAATCCTGTCTGACCACTTCGAGCATGCTTGATCTGGTTAGTCTTGTGATAAGGCCTGCTGAAGCAGTCCCCAGAGCAATAGCGGGCATAATAAGGTGGTAGATGGTCCCGGCTCCACTGGCTGGCAACCACTGTAAGGTGTGAGAAAATAAAAACATTAACATTAACCCCAGCCAGAAATTGGGCAGGGATATACCCAGCAGGGCAAAAACCCTGGAAAAACCATCAATTGCCGTGTTCTGCCTCATGGAAGAAATAATTCCAACAGGGATCCCAATTACGAAGGAAACAATAAAGGAAGCAACAACCAGGTTAAGGGTTGCGGGTAAACGCTGCAAAATTGTTGGGAGGACTGAACGGTGATCCCGCAGGGAAGTTCCCAGATCTCCCTGAAAAACACCGGTTAGCCAGTCCAAGTACTGGATGTGAATGGGCTGGTCAAGGCCCATTGCCTTCCTCATCATTTCAACTGTTTCGGGGCTGGCGTCTTCCCCGGCCATAATGGCTGCAGGGTCTCCAGGCATCAGGTGAACAAGGGAGAAAGTAATTAGAGTAACCAGCAAAACCACTGGTATGGCCTGTAAAATTCTTTTGGCAATATAAATATGCATAACCTTTCCCCTTTCCCGAGAACATCAGAGCTAATTTTATTCGAGGGCGGTGTAATAACACCGCCCTCGGGGTTTATGGTCCCTTATTTAACTTGAAGCTGGTAAGCTTTTTCTTTAATTATCCCAGTAAACTTCGTCTATATTTCTCCATCTTTCTACATAATGGTAATCCCAGATAACGTCAGAATCCATGATTATAGTGAAAACACTATTGTAAAGAGGAATATCTACTGCGTTCTCGCTAATATGGGCCTGAGCTTGGGAATATAGTTCTTTTCTCCTTTCCAGGTCGTCTACTGTTCTCCTGGCTTCCCTGATTATTTCATCAAGTTCTTCATTGGAGTAATTTCCTGCTCCTTCGCCACTTTCAAACCTTTGCATGAACTCGTCGGGGTCGGTCATTCCTACCATTCCTACATAACCCAGTTCATAATCTCCTTCGAGAACCCGGTCAAGCATGGTACCGAAGTCCATGGTGTTAACGTCCAGTTCAATTCCCGCCCTTGCGTAGTAAGCCGTGAGCATTTCGCCGAATTCTACATTAGTGGGAGAGTCGCTCATGATTATTTCAACTTCAATACCATCCGGGAAACCAGCTTCAGCAAGTAATTCCTGTGCTCTTTCGGGGTCATGATCATATACCCTTATAGCATCAGGATCGTGGGCCCAGGTATCCTGGACTATCGGAGTATGAACCCGGAAAGCTGTTTCCCAAACGTGTTCAACGATGGCGTCGTAATCCGCAGCCTTATTCAGGGCCTGACGGACTTCCAGGTGTTCAAGCTTGGGGTTCCGCTCGTAATCGTGGTTGATAAATACGGGGAAGTAATTCAGGGTGGGTGAATGAACCACGGTGAAATCAGGATCGGCTTCTAAAGCATCGTATTCTTCTTCGGGTGCAAAACCCACGTCAATTCTTCCTGCCATCAGGTCCGCGTACTGGGCTTCAGTTTCAGGAATAACGCGGCGAACAATTCTCTCTAATTTGGCAGGGCCTTCGTGGTAGTCCTCGTAGCGCTCCAATACTACCCTATCTTCGGGAATCCACTCAAGCAGCTCAAAAGGACCGGAACCTACTGGTTCGTGGGCAAATGCGGTCAACTCATCCTCGGCGTCGCCAAAGGGATCTCGGGGAGCGAGATGTTTGGGAACGATCATTACGTTCAGGGAATCCATGAAAGCTGCATGAGGTTCATCAATTACAATTTCCACGGTGTATTCATCAAGTGCTCTAATGGTTTCTATAGCATCTACCCGTTCCTTGTGGGGAGAACCGAATTCGGGATCCAAAACGGTTTCGTAGGTGAAAACCACGTCTTCCGCAGTGAGAGGTTCTCCGTCATGGAAGGTAACATCTTCTCTTAATTCAAAAATATAGGTTACATCATCGTCTTTAATTTCGTAGTCCCTGGCTAAATCCAGGACAATTTCGGTATCCCGGTCAATGTAAACCAGGGAGTTGAAAATTGCCTCGCAGACTTCAATTGAATAAGCTGATGTTGTTGCCCTGGGATCAAGAGTTTCAGCGTCAGTGCCCCTGGCAATAACTAATTCGCCGTTGGATTCATCGGGGCTCATCAAAGCAACAGGTGACATGAGGATCACCGCTACTAATAGAGCTAATCCTTTTTTTAGCAAAAATTATACCCCCTTGAAAATTTGTACCAAAGTAGCTCATTAGAAAAAGGATTGGCATTTTAAAAACTCTAATCCCGGTAACACCCCCTTTTGATAGTTTTTTGATCTGCGAAGTTGCTTATTACCTTTTATTTTTTTGGGGAAATGTCCCGTACACTTTCCCCGGTGTTCAACCCCTGAACAGGATCAGAAAGAAACACTTGTGGTAAAGGAGTTTCTCTTATTTTCTAGCTTCAATAATCCATTTTTGAATCCTCCCGGAATTATTTTTAAAAACGGTTTGTTTCTTTTCGAAGAGAAAAAAAATCAAACCGGAAACAGAATTTATTTTTCTGAAAGTATACTAGTTGAAAGTAAAACAACTGGAGAAAAGGCGTTTATAATGGGAAATAGCAAAAGACTTAGAAATTAAATTCAGAAAATTACCTTTTAAAGCTCTTAATTTAGGTTGTCTAGTATTTGGTCAATAATGGAAAAACCGTGGAAAAAGATAATTTCGTAGGTTTGAATTTAAGGAGTTTTAGCTAAGCGAAAAAACATTTTGGTTTAATAATTACAGGTAAGTTTTTTGGCGCAGGGAATTTATATAAGGAGGGGAGGGCAATTATGGGAAAGGATAATAATTATTTTAAAAAACGGAATCCCTGGCCGGAAATCCGCAAAGAAAGAATAGAAAAGCTATTACCCCGAGCGATGGAACTGGCGGGGGTTGACACATGGGTAGTAATTTGCCGGGAAAATGCAAATGACCCCCTGGCAA
>PWGV01000010.1 GCA_003554585.1 Halobacteroidaceae bacterium
GAGGAATAGGTATTACAAAGAGAGCACCTCTGGTGTTCTCTTTTTTGTGCAGGATTTTCCAGACGAAAGGCGAAAAAATTTTAAATGGGGGGCCTTGTATGTCCAAACCGGTCTTTTCAAGAGTTATTTTAAAACTAAGTGGTGAAGCCCTGGCTGGTGACCAGCAATATGGCATTGATGCCAGGTATATCAGTAAGATTGCCCGGGAAATTCGCAAAGTGATCCAGGAAACCGGTGTAGAAATTGCAATAGTTGTTGGCGGGGGAAATATTTTCCGTGGCTTAGCAGGAAGTGCAGAAGGTATGGACCGGAGCACAGCAGATTATATGGGGATGCTGGCGACTGTTATTAACGGTCTCGCCCTGCAGGACGGGCTCGAACATGAAGGCCTACAGACCCGCTTGCAAACAGCGGTTGAAATGAGACAGATTGCCGAACCCTATATTCGGCGCCGGGCCATTCGACACCTGGAAAAAGGTCGAATCGTAATTTTTTCCGGGGGAACGGGAAACCCGTTCTTTTCCACCGACACCACAGCTGCCCTGCGGGCCGCAGAGATAGGGGCAGATGCTATCCTGATGGCCAAAAAGGTCGATGGAGTTTATGATTCTGATCCTGTTGAAAATCCGGAGGCCCGGAAATTTAACGAACTCAAATATATGGATGTTATAAAAAATTCCCTTCGGGTAATGGACTCCACCGCTGTTTCTCTTTGCATGGATAACAAAATTCCCCTGGTTGTATTTGGCCTATCAGACCTGGGTAATATCCGAAGGGCCATAATGGGAGAAAAAATTGGGACTTCAGTTTCTTAAAAGGAGGGCTTGGACTTGTTTGATCAGGTGGTAAAGGAATCGGAAAACAAAATGGAAAAGGTAATTGAAAGGACCAAGAAAGAATTTGGAATGGTTCGGACCGGGCGGGCTACCCCATCTCTTCTGGAGGGAATTAAAGCTGACTATTACGGTGCCCCGACTCCGATTAATCAGATGGCAAAAATTTCAGTTCCCGAATCCAGGCAGCTGGTTATTCAACCCTGGGATAAAAATGCCATTAAGCCCATCGAAAAAGCAATCTTAAAGTCTGATTTGGGCCTAAACCCCAATGTTGATGGTGAAGTAATTCGCCTTGTTATTCCCCAGCTTACCGAGGAAAGGCGCAAGGAACTGGTTCGCGTGGTCCGGAACAAAGCTGAAGAACAAAGAGTTGCAGTCCGCAACATCCGGCGGGATGCCAATGAAGAATTGAAGGAAATGGAAAATATTGGCGACATCTCGGAGGATAATTACCACAGAGGACTGGAAAATGTCCAGGAACTGACCAACAATTACATTGAAATGATTGATGAGCTACTGGAAGAAAAAGAAGCCGAAATTATGGAAGTTTAAATGACCCCGCTTTTAGGTTTAACCGCTCGGGAAGCTTTGAACAGGCATTTCGGGAAAAGGCTGGTTTTTCGAATTATCGGGGGAAATGAAGGTGAAACAGAAGAAGCAGAAATGAGGGTAATCAGGGTAATTAATTTTGATGATAAAATTGAATGCACCCTTGCAGATCCAATTCATCCCCAGGGCAAAACCCCCTCTAAATGAGGGGGTTAGCTGGTAAGGGAGGAATAATTATCAATAAAAAAGAGCTGGAAAAATGGGCAGAAAAATTAAAAACAAAAAAACTTCCTTTTCATGTGGCTATCATAATGGACGGAAATGGCCGGTGGGCCCGGAAACGGGGCTTACCCCGCGAAGAGGGACACCGAAGGGGTGTTGAAACTTTAAAAAAGATTACCCAGTCCTGTGGTGAATTAGGAGTAAAGCACCTGACTGTTTATGCTTTTTCTACTGAAAACTGGAGAAGACCCCGTAAAGAGGTAAACTTCCTGATGGATCTTTTTCACCGGACCTTTGATAAAGAAGCTGCCGAACTGGTAAAAAAACGAGTAAGGGTTTTGTTCTTGGGAAATAGAAAAAAACTTGCCTCTGGCCTGCAAAATTTAATGGAAAAACTGGAAAAAGACACCTCGGAATGCGATGGAATTAATTTGAATATTGCTTTGAATTATGGAAGCCGCCAGGAAATTGTTGAAGCAGCAGAAGTGGCATGCCGGAAAGAAGGGGGAGATTTTTCGGAAATTGATTTGGAAAAATATTTTTATAACCCCAACCTTCCGGAGGTGGATCTCCTGATTCGCCCCGGTGGAGAAAAGCGTTTAAGCAATTTTCTCCTCTGGCAAGCCGCCTATGCGGAACTCTATTTCACTGAGGTTTTCTGGCCCGATTTTGCCGAAATTGATCTGTACAAGGCAGTAGAGGATTTCCAAAACCGAAAGAGAAGATTTGGCAGAGTAGGAGGGGAATAATTTGCTGCAGAAGAGGGTGGTAACAGGGCTAATCGGGTTTTTTTTGATTTTAATTTTAATTTATTTAGGAAACCTCTGGCTTGCAGCGGGTTTACTGGTTGCGATTTTCCTGGGGTTGCAGGAATTTGGCCGGCTTATTCGCTGTTTATTGCCAGAAATAGATACCTGGCCATTATACGCCGGAGGGCTGATAATATTAGGGGGAGGAATAGCGGGTGTGGAAATGGAAGCCAATTATCTTCCCCCGGCCCTTCTTACTTCTTTTTTCCTGGTTTTATTATTTAATATTAAACATGGACCCCAGGAGTATTTTTCCCGGGTGGCATTGATTGGATTTGGCCTGGTCTATATTCCCTTTACCATGGGACACATTCTTCTTCTGCGTGGAGGGATAAATTTTTCCGGTTATGACCCGCTTTTTCTGGTCTGGCTGCCCCTTATTGTAACCTGGATTACAGATATCTCTGCTTTCTTTGTGGGAACAAATCTTGGAAAGAAAAAGCTTGCTCCTGCGATTAGTCCCAAGAAATCAGTCGAAGGGGCTATTGGAGGAGGGATCCTGGGGGTTATGGTTGCCCTGGGAATGGGCTGGTTTTTTGCCTGGCCCCTTGTTCCTGTTTTGGTCTTAGGTATTATACTGGCAACAGTTGGGCAGGCTGGTGATCTCGTAGAATCCTGCTTGAAACGTAACGCGGGAATTAAAGATTCGGGTAATAGCCTCCCGGGACACGGTGGTTTCCTGGACCGGATGGATAGCCTGATCTTTACCATACCCGTCGCTTATTATTTTGTGGTTTATTTCTTTTAGGAGGGGACCCCAATGACTAAAAAAATTCCTCCCTACCTGTTTTACCTGGGTGGAATAATCCTTTTCTTCCTTCTGGTATATTTTTTCGTTTCCTACATGCTAACCTATATCTTGCCTTTTTTATTTGCTGTAATAATTGCAGCCCTGATTGAACCACTGGTTACGAGAATGCAAGGGTTTCTGAAACTGGGCCGGGGGCCGAGTGTCGCTCTTTGCCTGGTGATTATAATTTCCATCCTACTTATTCTCCTGGTGACAGGTGCTTCCCGGTTATTTTTTGAAATGGATCGGCTAATTCGTTCGCTTCCGGAGTACCGGGACGCTATTAATCAATTTGAGGTCCTCTGGGACAATGAACGCCTGCAAGAATTACTGGAGGACTGGGAATTTTCCCCGCAATTGCAGGCTTCACTGGAAGAAGGGATAGAGGAAATATATGCGACGATTGAAAGTGGCATCAGGTCCCTTTTTGGTGCCCTGCAGGCAAGTGCCCAGCGGGTTGTCCACTTTATTACAGTAATTTTCCTCTCCTTTTTGGCAACTTACTTTATCAGTAAAGATAAAGAGTTCCTGGAAACCTCAATATTTGGAATGGTTCCAGATAAGTGGCGGAACGAAGCAATAAGTTTTAAAAATGAGCTTTCTGTAAGTGCTATTGGTTATTTAAGGGCTCTTTTTATCCTGATTTCAGTAACAACGGTTATAACAATTATCGGTCTGGAAATTTTCGGGTTGAATTATGCCCTGGTTATCGGTATAGTTTCCGGTATCCTGGACTTGATCCCCATTGTGGGCCCGGGGTTAATCTTTGTGCCCTGGATAATTGTATCCTTTTTTATGGGGAATTTCCTCCTCGGATTTCAACTGATCCTGTTATATGGTACCATGGCTGTAGTCCGGTCTATCCTTGAACCCAAGGTTATCGGGAAAAATATCGGAGTTCACCCGGTGGCTACATTAATTGCGCTGTACGTGGGATTGCGAGTCTTTGGGCCATCCGGTGTAATCATAGGTCCGGCCATTTTAATTATAACTAAAGCACTGATCAGGGCAGGAATAGTGGCTAAATGGAAATTGGAAAAGGGGTGATATTTTGCCAGGAGTAGTTATCCTCGGTTCGACGGGTTCTATCGGGCAACAAAGCTTGCAGGTCATGGAAAACCTTCGGACCAGAGGTTATGAGTTAAATCTTGTGGGAATAACCGCGCATACAAACTGGGACAAACTGCAAAAACAGAAAGAAACCTTCCAACCCCAACTTGCAGTCCTAACTGGAAGAGAAAAAGAAGAAAGAAATGGGTTTGAGTATGGGCGGGAAGCGCTCCTTGAACTGGTTGTCCGGGATGATGTGGATATTGTTATCAACGGACTGGTCGGAATCAGCGGGCTGGAACCAAGCCTGGCTGCCCTGAAAGCAGGGAAAAAGCTGGCCCTGGCTAATAAAGAGAGCCTGGTAACAGGGGGCCCACTTATTTCTCGGCTCCTTGATAGGCCAGGATCCGGGGAAATAGTCCCGGTGGATAGCGAGCACAGTGCAATTTATCAGTTGTTGCGGGGTTACCAACAACAGGATATTGCTTCCCTGGTCCTTACCGCTTCTGGTGGGCCTTTTCTTTATACACCCCGGGAGGAAATGAAAGAGATCACTCCCGAAAAAGCCCTGCAACACCCTACCTGGACCATGGGTGGCAAAATTTCTATTGACTCTGCAACCCTCATGAATAAAGCCCTGGAAGTTATTGAAGCCCACTGGTTATTTGGAGTGGATTATGATAAAATTGAGGTGCTGGTTCACCCCGAGAGTATTATCCACTCGCTGGTCCGCTTGCAGGATGGAGCTCTCCTTGCTCATCTGGGAGAGCCGGATATGCGGGTTCCTATTCAGTACGCTCTAACCGGTCCCCACCACGTGGGTGGGGAATTTGGTCGTCTGGATCTGGCCTGTGTTGGCAGGTTGAACTTTTCCCAGCCCCGCTGGGCAGATTTTCCTGCTCTGGAACTCGGCTACGAAGCGGGACGCCGGGGGGACAGCATGCCCGTTGTTTTTAACGGAGCAAATGAAGCCGCAGTAACGGCTTTTTTAGAAGGCCGGATCTCTTTTCTGGAGATTGCCAGTACCGTGGGGGGAATTATGGCCGCCCATGATCCTTTTCCTTTAACAGACCTGGAAGCGGTTTTGGCAGCGGATCGTTGGGCGCGGCAAAAATTTGAAGAGGAGGTTGGCTAGGGTGGAAATTGTCCTGGCTTTTCTGGGAGCATTTTCGTTTCTCCAGACGCTAATTACTTTTATTATTGTTATAGGGGTGCTGATCTTTTTCCATGAAATGGGCCATTTTCTGGCTGCGAAAAAGAGCGGTATCCTGGTTGAGGAATTTGCCCTGGGTTTTGGCCCTGCCCTTTTTTCCAAAAAAAGGGGGGAAACCAGATATTCCCTGAGGGCTTTTCCCCTTGGTGGTTTTTGCAAGATGGCCGGGGAGATGCCTGAAGAAGAAGGAAAAGAAAGTGACCAATATAAAAAGGCCAGGGAGGAAGGCCGTTGTTTTTACCAGAAACCGGCCTGGATGCGTTTTATTGTTGTTTCAATGGGGCCGGTAATGAACTTTGTTCTTGCTGCCCTCTTGTTTGCATCAGTTTTTACTTTCTTTGGTCTTCCTGTAGCACCTGCTGAAACCACTGATATTGGGGATGTAATCCCCGGAGCACCGGCTGCTGAAACAGGCTTGAGAGCTGGAGATAGGATTGTGGCTATTAAAGGAGAACCTGTTGAGGAATGGGACAAGATGGCCTCCATTATTAACCAGAACCCCGGGCAGGAAATGGAATTTAGCATAGAGAGGCAGGGAGAGGTTTTTAACGTTGTAATGGCTCCCCAGGAGCAGGAGGATGGCCGGGGTGCAATCGGGATATATCCGGATGCAGTCCGGGAGAGGCTATCGCCTTTTAGAGCTCTGGGTATGGGAGTTTTACAGACCTTCCAGGTAATCGGTGCCTTATTTGTAGCCCTGCAGGAAATGATTACGGGACAAGCCCCCGCTGATATTGGAGGGCCGGTGCGGATTGCCCAGATGGTTGGGGAAGCTGCTGAAATTGGCCTTTATTACCTGCTCACCTTTGCTGGTTTTATCAGTATTAACCTGGGGATTATCAACCTGCTTCCTTTTCCCGCCCTTGATGGTGGACGACTGGTATTTATAATTATTGAAATGGTTCGGCGCAAGAGTCTTGACCCGGAAAAGGAAGGCCTGGTTCACTTTATTGGTTTTGTATTTTTGCTGGTTCTAATCGGGATTATAATAATCCGTGATCTGACCCAGATTTTTTGAGGTGGTTGGAGTGGAGAAAGAAACCAGAGCTGTTTTTATCGGCGGGGTGCAGGTAGGTGGAGGAGCCCCGGTAGTTGTTCAATCCATGACCAACACCAAAACTACCGATATTGAAAAGACCTGTGCCCAGATTTCCCGGCTGGCTCAAAATGGTTGCGAACTGGTAAGGGTAGCAGTTCCCGACGAAGAATCAGTTCAGGCTTTAGCGGGGATTTTAAAAGAAACTCCAATTCCTTTGATAGCCGATATCCATTTTGATTACAGGCTGGCCCTGGGTTCAATTGCGGCTGGCGTCCACGGAATCAGGATTAACCCGGGAAATATTGGTTCTCCCAAAAGGGTGGAGGCGATAATAAAAGCGGCCCGGGAAAGGAATATCCCCATTCGGATTGGTGTTAATAGCGGTTCCCTGCCCGAAGAAAAAATTAAAGAGTTTGGATCCCCTGGTGCTGAAGCCTTGGTAGATACCCTGGCTGATTATGTCCGATTTTTTGAAGAACGGGAATTTTTCCATATTAAATTATCTGTTAAATCGACCAGCGTCCTGGAAACCATCACCGCCAACCGGGAGGTTTCCAGCCATTTTCCCTACCCGATACACCTTGGTCTTACCGAGGCTGGAACCCTGAGGAGGGGCCTTGTTAATTCCGTGGCTGCTCTTGCTCCTCTTCTTCTGGATGGCATTGGGGATACCGTCAGGATCTCCTTAACCGAGGATCCCGCCTGTGAAGTAAGGGCTACCTGGGATCTTTTGAGGGCGGTGGGCCTGCGGCGGAGAGGTCTTAACATCTATTCCTGTCCAACCTGTGGTCGCTGTGAAATTGAATTGGAAAAAATGGTGAAAGAAATAGAGAAAGCTACAGAAGGGATCCAAAAAGATTTGAATATCGCTGTTATGGGTTGCTCGGTAAATGGTCCTGGAGAAGCAAGGGAAGCTGACCTGGGTCTTGCCGGGGGCAGGGGTTTTGGGGTGATTTTTTCTAAAGGAAAACCCCTTGGAACCTATCCTGCGGATAAGCTTATTCAGGTTTTTGTTGAAAAAATAAAGGAATTTCCCGGTTGACAGAAACCGGATTTTCTTGCTAAAATACTATAACAATTAAATTCATTATCCTGTACGGGAAATATTAGATCGGTTCGAAAAACCGCAGAGAACAGCCATTCTGGTGCGAGGCTGTCTTTTCCCCGATTGAACCCCTCCCGATGATTTACAGGCCAAGGAGTGTCCCTTGATGGGAAATCAGGGTGGTACCGCGGGTGGTAAGCAAACCTCTCGTCCCTAGGTGGATGAGAGGTTATTTTTATTTAAGAAAGGAAGATTGCCGTGAAAATGTCCCAGGTTTATATCCCGACGTTGAAAGAACGACCGACTGAAGCGGAAACTCCCAGCCATGAACTGTTGTTAAGGGCAGGAATGATTCGCCGCGTTGCTGCTGGAATTTATTCTTTCCTGCCCCTTGGTTACAAGGTTGTGCGCAAGGTTGAAAAGATAATCCGGGAGGAACTGGAAAAGGCTGGAGCCCAGGAAGTCCACCTGCCTCTGCTTCACCCTGCCGAGTTATGGCAGGAATCAGGAAGGTGGAATGAAATGGGGGACCTGATGATAAAACTGAAAGATCGCAGGGATAGAGATTACTGTATTGGTCCCACCCATGAAGAAGTAATGACCGACCTGATCCGTTATGAATTAAAGTCTTACAAAGACCTTCCCCAGAATTTTTTCCAGATTCAGACCAAAGTAAGGGATGAAATCAGGCCGAGGTTCGGGCTCTTACGAGCAAAGGAATTTTCCATGAAAGATGCCTACAGTTTTCATGCCAGCTGGGAGTCTTTGGATGGAACATATCGGGACATGCACGACGCCTACTGCCGGATTTTTGAACGCTGTGGGCTGGATTACAGGGTGGTTGAAGCGGATACCGGTCCCATGGGAGGAACGGATTCCCATGAATTCATGGTCTTGGCAGAAACAGGAGAGGATAGTGTCCTCTTTTGCGATACCTGTGGGTATGCCGCCAATGTAGAAAAAGCTCAGAGCAAAGTTCCAAACCTAAAGGAAAAAATCGATCGGCCGGAGAAGGAAGAAATATATACCCCGGGAGTTACAACAATTGAAAACCTTATGGAAATGATGAACCTTCCGGGAGAATACCTGTTCAAAAGCCTGCTGTACAAAGGTGAAAAAGATTACTACCTCGCTATCGTCAGAGGTTCAGACCAGTTAAATGAAAACAAATTGATAGCACTCCTGGGAGATCCTTTCTTGAGCCTTGCTGAAGAGGGTTACAGGGATCTACCCGCTGGCTTTCTTGGCCCCCAGGGGGAACATGGTTTAACAATAATTGCCGATGAACTGGTTATGGAAATGGCCTGGGGAGTTGCGGGAGCAAACCGGGAAGACTACCACGTTCAGGGTATAGTTTCCGGGGAAGATTTTTCCCCGAACCTTGTTGGAGATATCCGCAGTGCCCGCCATGGGGAGGGTTGTCCTGAGTGCGAGGGAATCCTGGAAGAGATCAGGGGAATTGAGGTAGGACATATTTTCAAACTCGGAACAAAATACAGCGAATCCATGCAGGCCAATTATCTGGACGAGAACGGAAAAGCCCACCCCATGATCATGGGCTGTTATGGCATAGGAGTAACCCGGACTGTTGCGGCAGCCATCGAACAAAACCACGACGAAAACGGGATCAAATGGCCCCTACCCCTGGCCCCGTACCAGGTTATTTTACTCACCCTGGGTAAGGAGGAAAAAATTAAAGAAGCATCAGAGAAAATATATGAAGAATTAAAAGAAAAAGGAATTGAAATAATCTGGGATGACCGGACTGAAAGACCGGGGGTCAAGTTTAACGAGGCTGACCTGCTGGGAATCCCCCTGCGGATAACAATAGGGAAGAAATTTTTAGAAACCGGACAGGTTGAATTAAAAGATAGATATAAAAACCAGGATCACATGCTGGATAAAGATGATCTTCTAAACTGGGTTCTGGAGTGCTTGGGAGAGGGGGTAAGAAGTTGATAGCAAGTGAAGAAATTGCTTTAAGGCTTGTCCTGGCTTTAGTATTAAGTGGTTTGATTGGCTGGGAACGGGAAATACATGAGCGACCAGCGGGTTTTCGCACCCATATTCTGGTCTGCCTGGGTTCAACCCTGATAATGTTGATTTCCCAGAACATGCATAATATTTTCGGTGAAGCTTCAGACCCCGGGCGAATAGCCGCCCAGGTGGTCAGCGGGATTGGTTTTCTGGGGGCGGGGACAATAATCCGGGAGGGAGTAAGTGTTAAGGGGTTGACCACCGCTGCCTCCCTCTGGGCAGTCGCGGGAATTGGACTTGGAATTGGAGCGGGATTCTACTTTGGCAGTATTATAACTGCGGCCCTGGTTTTTCTGAGCCTTTGGTTTCTTTCCAAAATTGAGTTTTTCGCTGCTGCTAAATCCAGGTTCAGCGAGGTTAAATTCAGGGTTCAGGATATACCGGGTCTGCTGGGCCAACTGGGTTCGGTTTTTGGAAAATTTGGCGCGAATATCATAAACGTTCGCATGGAATATGACGAGGTTGACGGAGAACTCGAAGTAATTATCCGGGTAGAGATACCCCCAAAACTTGACCGCAACGAATTGACTCAAAAACTTGCTCAAGTAAAAGGAGTGCAGCAGGTCGAATGGCTAAACATCTAGAACGGATAATAATCAAACCGAAAGCTAACAACCGGTTTTTGCGCTTATTACACAGCCAGTGTTCCCCGGAACTTAAAGGAAAAATTGTAATAAACAGGGTTGAAATTGACCAGGGAAAAAACTGCTCGCTTTTTCTCGCCCTGGCCCCCGGGGTTCACCAGGAAGACCTGGAAGGGCTGGAAAAACTTCTCCGGGGCAACCTTTCTGATTTCGCCGGCTTAAAAATTATTTTTGAACCCTGGGAAAAAGCAAATCAGGACAGGATCCAGGAAGTTTTAAAAGGAATAAAGTCGCGTTTTCCCCAGTTGGGGAGTTGCCTGGAAAATATGGAAATAGAAGAAAAAGGGGAAGAAATTGAACTTTCCCTTCCCAGCAGGACCATGGTCGATTTTCTCAAGGATAAAAAGTTAGACCAGATAATTTCCCAGAGGTTTGCCCAGAATGGCCTCCCCGATAAAATTAAATTCTCCCAGAAAAAATGGAGGAATGTTCCCGGTAAGACAAAGGAAAAGCAACCACAAAAACAACCGGAAAAGAAGGATCACCGTGTGGTTAAAGGCCGGTTATTGCCAGAAGCCCCGCAACCTTTATCCAGTATTCTTGATCAGGAGGAAGGGGTTTTTGTAGTTGAAGGGGAGGTTTTTTCTAAAACAGTCCATCAGTCAAGCCGGGGAGGGACAATCCAGGTTGTCAATATCGCCGATAAAACGGCGGCTCTTACTGTTAAAATATTTAACTTGGAAGAGGAATTGAAAAAAGATGGCTGGTATAAATTCCGGGGACAGTTGCAGTATGATAATTTCAGCGGTGAGAAGGTTCTCTTTGCCGACGACATTCTTGAGGTTACTCCGATTTTCCGCGAAGACAATTACCCGGAAAAAAGGTTTGAATTACACCTCCATACCAAAATGAGCGACATGGACGGGGTAATTGATATTGATCAGCTTGCTAAAACCCTAAAAGGCTGGGGTCACCGAGGGGCAGCAATTACTGACCATGGTGTGGTGCAATCTTTTCCTACTGCCTACGAGGTTTTTCAGCGGGAAGGGCTCAAGCTGGTTTTAGGTCTGGAAACCAATACCCTACCCGAACAGGAAGAAATTTATTCAGGGCAGGAGGAAAGCTCCTGGAATGAATCCCCCCTTGTTTTCCTCGATATTGAAACTACCGGGTTTAGCCCCTGGCAACATGAAATAATCGAGATTGGCGCTGTTCGGGTTGAAAAGGGTTCAACCAGCGAATTTCAGCAGCTGGTTCGCCCCGAAAAGGCTCCTTCGGAAGAAATTATAGAGCTAACCGGGATAGATCCCGAAGAATTAAAAAGGGCAAGATCGCTAAAAGAAGTCTGGCCAGAATTTATGGACTTCATTACGGGGGCAATTCTGGTTGCTCATAATGCCACTTTTGATATTGACTTTCTCAGGTTTTGGAGTGAAAAGCTGGGGCAACCGCTACCTCTGGAAAAAGGCTACCTGGATACTCTTAGCCTTTCCAAAGCAATAAACTCCGACCTCCGGGGCCATAGCCTGGGGGCGCTCACCAAGAAATTTAATGTTCGCCTGGATGATCATCACCGGGCCCTGGCCGACGCCCAGGCTACATACCGTCTCTGGGAAATTTTTTGCAGCAGGCTGGAAGCCCGGGAAATAAAAAGCTTAAAACAATTAAAAGAACTTTCCCGGGAAATTCCCTGGTTTCTAAAATTCAGCAAACACAATACCCTGTGGGCCCGGAATAAAAAAGGACTTTTCAACCTTTACCGCCTGGTTAGCATATCCCACCTGGATTATTTTCATCGTCACCCCTGTATTCCCTGGGAATGGCTGGAGAAAAACCGGGAAGGAATTGTCCTGGGGAGTGGATGCCTGGAAGGGCCCTTGTACGACAGGCTTCTGGGCGGGGCAGAGAGAGAAGCGCTTAAAAGCATTGCCGCGAAATTTGATTATATAGAGATTCTGCCTCCGGATTATCTGGTGGGTAATTCCCCCATAGAAGATATTGAAATAGCCCGGGAAATTACCTCCTACCTGGTTTCCCTTGCTGAAGAACTGGGAAAACCCCCTATTGCCATTTCTGATGCTCATTACCTGGAAAGAGAAGAAAAAGAATTCCGGGAAGTTCTTCTTCATCAGAAAGGTAACCGACGGGAGAACGGGGCAGCACATCTTTTAACTACAGAAGAAATGGTGGAACAGTTTGCTTTCCTCGGGGAAGAAAAAACAAGAAAAATTGTAATTGATAATCCAAATTTCCTGGCGAAGGAAATACCAGAAATGGCCCCTGTTCCCGAAGGACTTTATCCTCCGCATGTTCCGGGGGCTGAAGACCGGGTAAAAAATCGCACCATGGAAAAAGCAAGAGAACTTTATGGGAAAAAGCTGCCGGAAATAGTCAAGAAAAGGATCGACAAAGAATTGCATAGTATAATCGGGCAGGGTTTTGCCCCGATCTATGCTATTTCACAAACCCTGGTGGGAAAATCTCTTGAAATTGGCTATCTTGTTGGATCAAGGGGTTCAGTTGGTTCTTCATTTGTAGCCTTTCTCTGTGCTATAACTGAGATCAATCCCCTCCCGGCTCATTACCGCTGTCGGGGTTGTTTTTATACCGATTTTGAACCGGAAAAAGAATTGGATTGCGGGTTGGATTTACCGGAAAAGGAATGTCCTAAATGCGGTGAAAACCTGGTTCGAGATGGATTTGACATACCCTTTGAGGTTTTTCTGGGTTTCAAGGGGGAGAAAGTTCCGGATATCGACCTGAATTTTGCCGGGGAGATTCAGAATAAAATCCACGCCTATACTGAAGAAATTTTTGGCAAGGATAATGTTTTTCGCGCGGGAACCATTTCCACCATCGCTTCCCGAACCGCTTACGGAATGGTAAAAGGGTACCTGGAAGAAAATCAGTTGCAGGCCAACCGGGCCCAGGTTGAACGTTTGATTAGAGGGTGCAGCGGTGTGCGGAGAACAACCGGGCAGCATCCCGGGGGCCTGATGGTATTACCCGCGGATAAGGATATCCACGAATTTACCCCCATCCAGTATCCTGCCAATGATAGTTCGGGTGGAATCCAGACTACACATTTTGATTACCGTTCAATCAGCAGTCGCCTTTTAAAACTTGACCTGCTGGGACATGATGATCCTACAGCCCTCAAACAGCTGGAAGAACTTACCGGGATCAAGGTCCAGGATATTCCCTTCAATGATCCACCAACCATGAGTATTTTTTCCGGGACGGAGGCACTTGATTTGAAAGAAGGGCAATTGAATACAAAGGTCGGTTCTCTGGGAGTCCCGGAGTACGGAACTCCTTTTGTGCGGAGCATGCTGGAGGAAACCAGGCCGGAGACAATGGGCGAATTGATCAGAATAAGTGGGCTTTCGCATGGCGAAAATATCTGGAGAAATAATGCCCAGGACCTGATCACAGCGGAAGAGGTTTCTCTTAAACAGGTAATATCCACCCGTGATGATATTTTGAACGACTTAATTCGCTGGGGAGTTGAGCCGGAACAAGCATTCTCCATAATGGAAAAAGTTCGTAAAGGGAAGGGAATGTCAGCCCAGGAGGAGGAACTGCTCAAGGGTAAAGGTGTCCCCGAATGGTATATTGAATCCTGCAAGAAAATCAAATACATGTTTCCCAAAGCTCATGCCGCTGCGTATGTCCTGATGTCCTACCGGATTGCTTATTTCAAGGTTCATCATCCCTCGGCTTTTTATGCTACCTATCTTTCCACCAAGGGCGGGGAGTTCGAGATTAAATTTGCCCTGGAAGGCATGGATCATGTCAAGCGTTCCCAGGAAAGGATTAAGGAAAAGGGCAGGGAAGCCAGCCCCAAGGAAAAAGCCACCCTGACCCTCCTGGAAATTTTGCAGGAGGCCATGCTCAGGGGAGTTGAGGTTTTGAACGTGGACCTTTATAAATCCCATTCCCATAAATTCCTTTTAAAAGAAGGGAGAATTTTACCCCCCTTAACTTCGATCCCCCATCTTGGGCAGAACTGCGCTCAGCGGATAGTAAAGGGCCGGGGTAAAAAGAAGTTTTCTTCAATCGAGGATTTTACTGACAGGACTCAGGCCAATAAAAATGTAGTAGAAGCGCTGGTTAAATATGGTGTTTTGAGAGGCCTTCCTGCAAAAAACCAGTTATCCCTATTCTGAGGGCATTCTCCTTGCATTCGCCTTTTTGTTATGGTATACTTTTTATAGATATCATAATCATGTTGCAGATTTAAGAGTGGGTTCCCAGCCCACTCTTTAGCTTATAATAATCAATTAAGCGGGAGGAAAAAAAAGTGAGCCAACAGGAAACCCTTTTTGCCCTGGTTGAACCGGTTGTTGAGAACGAAGGTCTGGAGCTGGTTGACCTGGAATATAAAAAGGAAGGCAAAAGATGGATGTTAAGGGTCTTTATTGACGGGCCGGAGGGGATATCCCACGATGAATGTGTGCGGGTAACCAGGGCCTTGGAACCGGTCCTGGAAGAGGAGGATCCCATCCCCCATGGTTTTATTCTGGAAGTTTCTTCCCCTGGCCTGGACCGCCCCCTCAAAAGAGATCGTGATTTTGAAAGGGCCAAGGGCAAAAAGGTTGAAATTAAGACATTTGCCCCGCTCCTGGATAAGAAAAAAACACTACGGGGAACTTTGTTGGGGTTTGCGGATAAAGATTTGCGTTTGGAACTCGAAGATGGTTCTACAATAAATATACCCCGGGATCAGGTTGCCAAAGCCCGACTCCATTTTGAATTTTAAAGGAGGAGCAGTTTAAATGAATTTTGAATTTCTTCAAGCATTAGCAGAAATTGAAAAGGAAAAAAATATTCCCAAAGAACAGTTACTGGAGGCGGCTGAAGCTGCCCTGATTTCGGCATACAAAAGAAACTTTGGTTCCTCGCAAAATGTCACAGCCCATATCGATAGGAACACCGGGAAAGTGGAAGTAATTGCTCGCAAAGAGGTAGTAGAGGAAATTGAAGACAAGACACTGGAAATATCCCTGGAAGAAGCCCGAAAAATTGATGCCAATTATGAGGTTGGGGATGTAGTGGAATTTGAGGTGACCCCGGCTAATTTCGGCCGGATCGCTGCCCAAACTGCTAAACAGGTGGTAGTGCAACGGATCCGGGAAGCTGAGAGGGGAATAATTTTTGATGAGTTCAGTGACAGAGAAGGGGATATTATCACCGGTGTTGTGCAGCGTTATAGCAATAATAATATTATGATTGACCTGGGAAAAACTGAAGCTATTCTGGTTCAACCAGAACAGATGCCCACTGATAAGTATAAACCGGGAGACCGGATTAAGCTTTTTATAGTTGAAGTAAAGCAAACCACCAAGGGGCCCCGGATCCTTGTTTCCAGGACCCACCCTGGTCTCTTAAAACGACTTTTTGAACTGGAGGTTCCTGAGATCCAGGAAGGAACGGTGGAAATAAAAGCTGTTACCCGGGAGGCCGGGTATCGCTCCAAAATTTCCGTTTATTCCCGCGATGAAAACGTTGATCCTGTAGGTGCCTGTGTGGGACAAAAGGGAATGCGGGTCCAGGCAATTGTTGATGAAATCGGCGGGGAAAAGATTGATATTGTTGAGTGGAGCCCTGACCCGACCGTCTATGTGGCCAATGCTTTAAGCCCCGCAAAGGCGGTTTCTGTTCAAATCGAGGAAAAAGAAAAAGTTGCCAAGGTAGTTGTCCCCGATTACCAACTATCCCTGGCTATTGGAAAAGAAGGACAGAACGCACGGCTGGCAGCGAAACTGACCGGCTGGCGGATAGATATTAAGAGTGAAAGTCAATCCGACGAAGAAGCGAAACTTATTGAACCCACTGCAGAGGGGGAGGTAATGCTAGATGAAGAGAAAGAAGAAGATCCCTCTTCGTAAGTGTGTGGGTTGTGATGAACGCCGCGAAAAAAAGGAATTAATCAGAATAGTCCGCAGCCCGGAAGGGGAAGTGGATGTTGATACCACAGGGAAAAAACCCGGCCGGGGAGCTTATCTTTGCCCTGCTAAAAAATGTCTAAAGAAGGCTTTTAAAAATAAGAGGATTGAACGGAATCTGCAGATTAACCTGCCTCCGGAAATAGAAGATTTTCTCCAGGGAAAGATAAATGGAAATAACTAGAGGTCTTCGGCTTCTCGGACTGGGTTACAGGGGCAGGAAGGTGCAAATAGGTTCAACTAATATAGAACATAAATTAAAAAAAAGTCGGGGCAGGCTGCTTTTATTAGCAAAAGACAGTGGTACAAATACCAAGAAAAAGCTTCGAGAGATTTGCTCTAATAATAATATTGCTTGCCTTGAATGGGGAACAAAGGAGGAGTTTACCCGGATTTTTCCAAGGGAAACGACAGCAGTTTTAATAATGGATAGTGATCTAGCAAAACCTTTCTTAGACGGGAAAGGGAGGGTCCTTAATGATTAATTGATGGGGGTGTTAAAGTGGGAAAAATCAGGATCTACCAGTTAGCAAAAGAACTTGATATTAAATCAAATGAACTGGTTGATATGCTAAAAGAGCTCGGTATCGAAGCAAAATCGCATATGAGTACTTTAGAAGAAGAAACAGCGCAACTTGTAAAAGAAATGCTTGCAGGTGGTGAAGGAAAAGCGCAGGAGGAACTGCAGGAGAAATTGCAGGAAGAACTTGAGGAAGAAACAGCGCAAAAAATAGAAGTTAATCCTCCGGTTAATATTAAAAATATTGGTGAAGCTCTGGGTGTTAACCCCAACAAAATCATAAAGCAATTAATAGAGAATGGGGTAATGGTAAATTTAACCCAGAATTTAACTGGAGATGTCCTGGCCGAAGTTGAAAAAATTCTTGATATTAAAGTTGAAACAAAAGAGAAAGAAAAGAAGGCCAAACCAGTTAAACAAAAAAAAGAAGAACGGAAAAAGAAAAAGCAAGATCTTGTTAACCGCCCACCTGTGGTAACCATTATGGGTCATGTTGATCATGGCAAAACTCAACTGCTAGATGTTATCAGGGAAGCAAATGTTGTTGCCTCTGAAGCAGGGGGAATTACCCAGCATATTGGGGCCTATCAGGTTGACATCGATGGAAGAAAAATTACTTTCCTTGATACTCCCGGGCACGAGGCTTTTACAGCAATGAGAGCCCGGGGAGCCCATGTCACTGATATAGCAATACTGGTCATTGCTGCTGACGATGGGATTATGCCCCAGACCGTTGAAGCAATTAACCACGCTCAAGATGCTGGCATACCTATAATTGTCGCCATAAACAAGATTGATAAAGAAAATGCCAACCCTGAAAAGGTAAAACAGCAGCTTACAGAATACCACCTGGTTCCAGAAGAATGGGGCGGGGAAACGGTTTGTGTTGAGATTTCTGCCCTGCAAAAGACCAATATTGAAGAACTTCTGGAGATGATTCTCCTGGTGGCAGAAGTGGAAGACATCAAAGCTGATCCCAAGGATATAGCAGAAGGCGTAATTATTGAAGCCCAACTGGACAAGGGAAGAGGTCCTGTGGCAACTGTTCTTATTAAAGATGGAACCCTGCGAGTTGGAGATTCCATTATAGCTGGTTCGGCTTATGGCCGGGTCAGGGCAATGATTAACGATAAGGGTGAAAGAGTAAAAAAAGCGGGACCCGCTATACCTGTTGAGGTTTTGGGTCTCTCTGTTGTTCCCGTTGCTGGAGATTTGCTGGAATCAGTAAAAAGTGAAAAAGAGGCTAAAAAGATAGCTGAAGAGAGACGGGATCAAAAAAGAGAAAAGGAACTGACCAGTGACCGTCCTGCCAACCTGGAACAATTTTTTGCCCGGGTGCAGGATGAAGAGGTCAAGGAGTTGAAAATCATAATCAAGGGAGATGTTCAGGGTTCGGTTGAAGCCTTGAAAGATTCCCTGAATCAGATAAAAAGTGAGGATGTTAACCTCAACATTATTCATTCCGGTGTCGGTGCTATTTCCGAAAACGATATTATCCTGGCATCAGCTTCCAAGGCTATTATAATCGGGTTCAATGTTCGCCCCGATACCAGGGCCAAAAGGGTCGCCGATCAGGAAGGAGTTGATATCCGCACCTACCGGATTATTTATCAGGTTATTGATGATGTTAAAAAGGCACTTGAAGGGCTTTTAGAACCGGAAATCCGGGAAAAAGTCCTTGGTCGTGCGGAAGTCCGTGATACTTTCCGGGTCCCCAAAGCAGGAACCATAGCCGGCCTCTATGTTACCGACGGCAAGATTACTCGCAATTCCAATATCAGGGTATTGCGGGATGGCGTTGTTATTCACGAGGGAAGTATCGGTTCGCTAAAACGCTTCCAGGATGATGTCCGGGAAGTAGAAGCCAATTATGAGTGTGGACTGAATGTAGAGGGGTTCCAGGATGTAAAAGTTGGAGACATTATTGAGGCTTTTGTCCTGGAAGAAATCAAGAGAAAATTATCTGAATGATATCTGGTTTTTACCAGGGCTCCTGAATAATAGATAAGGAGTGTTGAGCGATGAATTACAGAGCGAACCGCTTGGCCGAAGTTTTGAAAAAAGAGCTGAGTGATTTGTTCCAGAAAGAAGTGAAAGATCCCCGCTTGAATTTCCTGACGATTACTGATGTGGAAGTAAGTGGTGATCTGAGTGTGGCTAAGATATATGTAAGTACCCTCCAGGAAAAAAATGACCCTGCAGCAATGATGGAGGGTTTGGAGAAAGCAGCGGGTTATTTAAGGAAAGAAATTGGCCAGAGGATTGAAGTCAGGCATGTTCCCGAACTTCGGTTTAGCTATGATCAATCCATTGAGCGGGGACAGAGAATTCACAACCTATTAAACGAAATAAAAGGAGATAAGAATGATTGAAACTGCTTCCCTGCTGGCGGTTTTGCACGGTGATAAAAAAATACTGTTAACCGGTCATTCCGATCCGGATGGGGATTGCCTGGGGGCAATTGCCGGGTTATTTTTCCTATTGCAGGGCAAAAGTGTTCGGGTGACGGGTGTTATTGAAGGGCCGGTTCCCGACCGGCTCTCTTTTCTGTTACCCCAGGAAATTAACGTAATTGAAGGTGATGAGCAAAAATTACCGGAAGTAGAAGCCGACCTTGCTATTGTTGTTGATAGTGGAGAATTAAAACGGCTGGGGCGGGTGGAGCAAATTGTTAAAGGTCTTGAGGTTATTAATATAGACCACCATCCGGACAATGAATATTTTGGGGATATTAATCTGGTTGATGAAAATGCTTCTTCTGCCTGTGAAATCCTGGGACTGATTCTGCAGGATAAAATTCATCTGCCTCCCCGGGTAATGGAAGCCTGGGCTGCAGGAATATTGTATGATACTGGCGGACTCCGTCATCCCAATACCCGCAAAGAAACACTTGCTTTATTAGCCAGCTGGATGGGTACTGGGATGAAATTACATTTAATCCAGGAAAAATTGTTCGGCAGGCAAACTCGTGATTCTTTTGCTCTTTTCCAGAAAGCGCTCGGGGATTTGCGTTTTGGGAGAGGGGGGCAGATTGCCTGGACGGTGATCAAAGAAGAAAAAGGAGGCCCCTCTCCCCGTGAAGTAACCCAAAAAGTTATCGACGAAATTAGGGGTATCGCTGGGGTGGAAGTGGCTATTCTTTTTGTGGACCAGGGGGCAGGAACTAAGGTTAGTTTCCGCAGCAGCAATTTTCCTGTAAATGATATCGCTGCTCGCTGGGGAGGGGGAGGGCATGTTCGGGCAGCAGGAGCGAATTTGGAAAAGCCTTTCGCAGAGGTTTATTCAGAAATCCTGACTGCAGTGGAGGAGAAAATGGATGAATGGAATTATTAATTTACTTAAACCCCCCGGTATTAGTTCTGCTCGGGCAATTAATCGTATAAAGAAAAGGTGGAACTGGAAAAAGGTTGGCCATACCGGGACTTTAGACCCTTTGGCCGCAGGAGTTCTTCCCATCTGTGTGGGCAAGGCAACTAAAGTTGCCAGCCTTATTTTGCTGGAGGATAAAACTTACTGGGGGGAGATTGTGCTTGGCGAGGAGAGGGAAACTGATGATGCCAACGGCGAGGTAACTGCCCGGTATCCTCTCGACTGCACTGAAGATGATGTATCGCGGGAATTGAAAAAATTCTCCGGTTCAATTACGCAAACCCCTCCCAGGATTTCCGCCGTTAAAATAGATGGGGAGAGGGCTTACCGCCGCAGCCGCAGAGGAGAGGATTTTTCAATTTCCCCTCGAGAAGTAACCATATTTGCTCTACGTTTATTGGAGATAGATTTGCCCCGGCTAAGATTCTGGGTTCACTGCTCCAAGGGGACCTATATCCGTTCAATAGCTCGAGATCTGGGTGGGGCCCTTGGAGTTGGTGGTTACTTAAATTTTTTGATCAGGACCAGCACCGGACCCTTTAAGATCCGCGACAGTTTAAGCTTTGAAGAAATGGAGAAAGTGGGACCAAGCAAGTTTTTGCTTTCTCCGGATACCGCCCTTACCCATCTTCCCTCTATTGTTGTCGATCAAAAGGGGCGGGAAAAAGTTTCTTTTGGACAGTTAATAAATGAAGATGAATTGCTTGTAACCCCAGAGGGGCAGAGCGACCTTTTTAGGCTTTATGATAATGAAAACAATTTTTTGGCCCTCTGCCGAGTAAAGGATGGAGGTTATCACCCCTTTAAAGTTTTTTTATGAGGTGAAAGATTAATCATGGAAGTATATCAAATATCATCACCAGAAGAAATTACAGCCCGAGGACTTTATCTGGCAATGGGAACTTTTGATGGGGTTCACCTGGGCCATAAAAAGGTTATTGAAAAAACCATTGAAAGAGCCCGAAAACTGGGAATTCCCGCGGGGATATTTACTTTTTGGCCTCATCCCATTTCTGTTCTCAATCCTTCCCGGGCTCCCACGCTTTTAACTTCCCTGGAGGATAAGCTCTACTACATTGGGGCACTTGGGGCTGACTTATGCCTGGTCCAGCAGTTTACTCCTGAATTTGGCCACCTGGATTACCGGAGGTTTATCAATGATTACCTGGTAGAAAAGCTCGATATCCGGGGATTGGTTGTGGGAGCAAAATTCCGTTTTGGGGCCCGGGGCGAGGGAGATAGGGAAAAAATAAAAAAGGCCGGAGCAGATTTTGGTTTTGAACCAATTGTCCTTGAACCGGTTACAATAGATGGGTTCAGTGTAAGTAGTACCCTGATTAGAAGGCTAATAAAAGCGGGAAGGGTAAATGAAGTGCCAGCCTTTCTTGGCCGACCCTACGGGATAAAGGGTCGGGTGGAAAAAGGAGAAGGGAGGGGGAGTTCCCTTGGCTTCCCCACGGCTAACCTGGATTTCCCCTCGGGTTTAACAGTCCCCCTGCAGGGGGTTTACACCGTTTGGGCCAGGGTTCAGGGTAAGCAATACCCGGGAGTTTTGAACCTGGGAGCCTGCCCTACTTTTGGTAAAGAATGTGAAGGGGTTGAGGTCCATCTTCTGGGCCTAAATGACCAGATTTATGGCGAGGAAATATCCGTGTGGTTTCATAAATACCTTCGGCCAATCAAACAGTTTCCCAATCCAGAGGACCTCCGGCAACAGATTTCCCGGGATATTGAGACAACAAGGCAAACATTAAAGTTGTAAATTGCTCTCTTCTTTACACTGAAGACCGTTTATGATAAAATAAATTTTGTAAAATGATTTGCTCCCCTTTCTCGGATAAGAGAGGCTCCGACTCTTTTCTTGGATAGGGGTGTAACCAAAAAGAGGAGGTTAAACATGAACAACGAAAAAAAGCAAGAAATTATTGCCAAGTACCAGACCAGCGAAAATGATACTGGATCACCTGAAGTCCAAATCGCAATTTTGACCCACCGGATCTTCGAACTAACCGATCATCTGAAACAGCACCCTAAAGATCACCATTCCCGTCGGGGGCTTTTAAAACTGGTTGGTAAAAGAAGGAGCCTTTTGCGTTATCTCAGGAAAAAGGACGCGAATCGTTATCGCGACTTAATTACAGATCTTGGAATTAGAGGTTAATATTATTAATTTTAGGAGCGGGCCCTCCCCGCTCTTAATTTTAACATGTTTTCAGCAGGAAGTCCGCTTGAAACTCAGTTTGCTTGCGGATGATTTTTCTTGAATTTCCAGTATTGGAACACGAACTGAAGAGGAGTATGCCTCGAAACCACCACCACCAAGCTGTAGCTACGGTTTAAGTTTACTGGAGGTAGTTCACTAGGAGAAGATGTGAGGAGGAAAAATAATGGTACAGAGTTGGGAACTTGAACTTGGTTCGAGAAAAATCACTCTCGAAACAGGTCATTACGCAAAACAGGCAAATGGTTCGGTTGTTGTTAAAGGTGGCGATTCAGTTGTCCTGGTTACTGCAACAATGTCGGATCCCCGCCCGGGTATAGACTTTTTACCCCTGATGGTAAATTTCGAGGAAAGAGTTTATGCAATTGGACGGATTCCAGGAAGCTGGAACCGGAGGGAAGGCCGGCCTCGAGATGTTGCAACTCTAAATGCTCGCTTAATTGACAGGCCTCTGCGGCCCTTATTCCCCGATGGTTTCCGCAATGATGTTCAGATAATTGCTACTGTTTTATCGGTTGATCCCGATTATGAACCGGAAATGTTGGCTTTTATCGGGGCCTCGGCAGCGCTAATTATCTCTGATATTCCCTTTAACACGCCCATTGGAGGAATTAAAGTGGGTATGGTAGATGATGAGTTAATTGTTAATCCTACCGAAGAAGAAAGGGGAAAAAGCAAGTTAGAATTGATAGTTGCTGGAACCAAGGAAGAAGTAACAATGGTTGAGGCCTGCGCCCACGAAATTCCAGAGGATAAACTGGTTGAAGCACTGGAATTTGGCCAGGTTTACCTGCGTAAGATCGTGGAAATCCAGGAAAAAATGCAGGCGGAAGCAGGAAAAGAAAAAGCGGAATTTGAACCTGCTGAACCCGACCAAAAGATTGTTAAGGAAGTTCAAACCTATTCTTCTGACCTGAATCGGGCCCTGCGGGTTGAGGATAAGCTGGACCGGAAGGAAGCTGTTGATATGCTAAAAGAACAGATCCTGGAAATTCTCATTCCCCGGTTTGCTGAAGAGGGCGAAGAAGAAGAAGTTGAAAAAATTATTAAAAATGAATTCGAAGCGATGCTCAAAGATAATGTCCGGCAAATGGTAATCAAAGAAAAGAAAAGGCCTGATGGCAGAGAACCTGACGAACTCCGGGATCTGCACAGTGAAGTTTCAATTTTACCGAGGGTCCACGGTTCAGCAGAATTTACTCGCGGCCAGACCCAGGCCCTCTCGGTTCTTACCCTGGGAGCAATTGGGGATAGCCAGATTATGTTTGACCTGGGAGAATTTGAGCAAAAACGCTTTTTGCTTCACTACAATTTCCCACCTTATTCCGTGGGAGAAACCTGGCCCATGCGGCCTCCAGGACGGCGGGAAATTGGGCATGGTGCTCTCGGTGAGAAAGCCATAGAACCTATTTTACCCGACAATGAAGAATTTCCCTATACCATCCGCCTGGTCTCGGAAATCCTGGAATCCAATGGTTCAACCTCCCAGGCCAGCATCTGCGCCAGTTCTCTGGCCTTGATGGATGGAGGGGTACCTCTCAAAAATCACGTCGCAGGAATTGCGATGGGACTGATGAAAGAGGGAGAGGACTACGCTATCCTTTCCGATATTCAGGGGCTCGAGGATTTTTACGGGGACATGGATTTCAAGGTTGCTGGAACAAGGAATGGGGTAACTGCTCTGCAGATGGATATTAAAATTACCGGGATCAGTCGGGAAATAATGGAGCAGGCCTTAATTCAGGCCCGTAAAGCCCGCCTGGCAATCCTGGATAATATGGAAGAAGCTATATCTGAGCCCAGAAGCGAACTTTCTCCCTACGCCCCCCGGATGATTTCTATGCAGATTGACCCGGAACAGATCCGTGAAATAATTGGTCCGCAGGGAAAAACAATCCGCAAAATCACTGAAGAAACAGAAACTAAAATTGATATCGAAGATACCGGGAAGATATTTATCCTGGGCTACAGCAAGGAAGATGTTGACAAGGCTATTGCCATGATTGAAGAATTAACTCGAGACGTGGAAGTTGGCGAAACCTACATGGGGACTGTAAAGCGGCTCATGAATTTCGGTGCTTTTGTTGAAGTGCTACCAGGAAAAGAAGGACTCGTGCATATTTCCCGCCTGGCAGATTATCGAGTCCGCAGCGTTGAAGATGTGGTAAGCGTAGGGGACAAAATCTGGGTTAAGGTAACGGAAATTGATGATAAGGATCGGATCAATCTGTCCCGAGAAGCTGTCCTCAAGGAAAAAGGTTCGGAATGCATGGAAGAAGAAAGCCGAAATCCTCAACCCAAAGAAAAATCGGATTCGGGTAATTCTGAAAGAAGAAACGATCAAAGACGCGGTGGGAACCGTGGTGGAGGTAATCGGAACCGCCGTTAGCGAGGGGTAATGGCATTGCGATTGGGAATTCACCTTTCAATTGGTCAGGGTCTCCAAAAAACCATGGAGGAGGCCCTGGACCTGAATTGCAACACGGTACAAGTATTCGCAAAGAATCCCCGGAGCTGGAAGGCAGGGAAATTTGATCAAAAGGGAGCAGCTTTTATTCGGCAGAATAAAAAAGATCTGGGTATTGACCCCTGGGTTGTCCATGCCACCTATTTGATCAACCCCTGTTCACCAGACGAAGATCTCTATTCCCGTTCAATTTCTGCTCTGGAGCTGGAAGTTGGAAGAGCGGAAGAGATGGGAGCAGAGTTTTTTGTAATTCACCCCGGTAACAGCAAAAAGAGTTCTTCCCAGGAGGCAATTAACCGCCTACACAACACCCTCAACCACCTGCTGGAAAATTTTCATGCAATTCGTTTTCTGGTTGAAGGAATGGCAGGAGCTGGAACTGAACTGGGCGCGGATTTTCTGGAATTGAGCAAGATAGTTTCTCCCTTTGATCCGGGAAAAGTTGGAATTTGTTTGGATACCTGTCACCTTTTCGCTTCAGGGTTTGATATTCGGTCCGAAAATGGTTGGAGAAAAACTCTGGATCAATTTTTCTCCCATATTGATCACCAAAGGCTCGGTTTGATTCATGTAAATGATTCCGTCCATAACCTGGGCGAAAATAAAGATCGGCATACTCACCTTGGAGAAGGAGAAATTGGACGACAGGGCTTTGAGGCAATGGTTAAATTACCGGAACTAAGAAACATCCCCTTCATTCTGGAAACTCCTGGAGTAGCTCGTAAAGAAGGGAAAAGAAACCTGGATTTTCTGCGGAGTCTATAAAGGAGAGTCGCCATTGATAGAGTATACTAAGATCGAAGAATTTTTTGCTCCAGAAGGTCTTTTCCAGCAGAATTTTCGCCAGTTTGAGATAAGGGTTTCCCAGAGGGACCTGGCCAGAAGGATAGCCAGGACCATCAATGAAAAAAGGTTTTTAATCGCCGAAGCAGGGACGGGGGTAGGAAAAACTTTTTCTTACCTTGTTCCTGCTATGTTATATGCAGACCAGGAGCAACAACCCCTGGTTATTTCTACCTACACCAAAAATTTGCAGATGCAGTTGGCTCAAAAAGATATTCCCCAGGTAGCTAAAATTCTGGATTTAAATCTTGAAACTACAGTTTTAATGGGGCGGTCCAATTATTTGTGCCGAACCAGGCTGCAGTTTCTGCATCAAAAAAAAGAACAATTTCCGGTTCGCCTCTTGCCCCAGATCTATTTATGGGCTCAAGACACCGGGGATGGAACTTTTGAAGAGTGGCCTTTTGGAGAACACTCCGAAATCTGGCCTTTAATTGCTGCAGATGCTGATGGGTGCCACGGGCAGTTTTGTCCGCACCAGAATGATTGCTTTTTACAAAAAGCCCGCCGGAAATGCCAGCAAGCCGATATTATTGTAATTAATCACCACCTTTTTTTCAGTGACCTCAAGATGCAAAATTCTGAAGAACAAAGCCTGTTACCTTCTCACCAGGTAATAATCTTTGATGAAGCTCACCACCTGGAACAAACGGGAATTAATTTCCTGGGAACGGATTTTTCCCAGGGTGAGCTAATAGATATTATCGGGGAGATCAGGGATTTTTTGGGTCGTCTGCAGAAAGAGAAAAAAGATGGTTTGAACTTTCCCACCCTTTTTACCGCCCTTCAGGGCTTAGAGGAAAAAGCCCAGGCTTTTTTCTTTGAATTTGACAGGGAACTGGAAAGGAAAAACCCTCGATTTATTTATCCGGCCTGGTGGAAAGAACTGCAGAATTCCCCCCTGGAATTGCTGGAAAGTATGGATGCAGTGAATAGGGGACTTGTTGCGGGAGAAGATGTTTTTCCTGAAGAACTGACACTTGCCCTGGGAGAAATTAAAAATCGCTGGGGCAAACTGATTTCCTCCCTGGATTATTTTATTGATCTTCCGGGAGAAAATTTTGCTTCCTGGCTGGAAGGGAACGGGAAAAATTTAACCCTCCGTTCGTTGCCCTTATCTCTTGATGATTTTTTGATCCACTCCCTGTATCCGCGCATGGAAAGCCTGATTTTTACCTCGGCAACTCTTTCCATTAACGATCAGGGAAGGTACTTTGCCCATAATTTGGGTCTGCCTTCCGAGCGAACCGATACCATGATCCTGGGCTCGCCGTTTGATTATGACCAACAGGCAATTCTTCTAATACCTAAAGATATTCCTCCACCCCAGGATCCAGACTTTGTAGGGAAAAGCATAGAAATCTTCAGGGAGGTTTTTCCGGTTTTAGGACCCCGCAATTTGCTTTTGTTTACTTCCTATCAGATGCTTCATAGCTTCTATAGGGAGATAGAAGATTTTTGCGAGGAAAAGGGAGTGGAGATTTTTGTCCAGGGCAGAAGGGCTGTAAGTCAACTCCTTCGGGATTTCAGGAGAAGTCCCCGGGCAATAATGCTGGGGACAGCAAGTTTTTGGGAAGGGGTAGACCTTCCAGGGGAAGATTTAACCTCGGTAATTCTGTTTCGCCTTCCTTTTCCAGTTCCTGATGATCCCTGGATTAAGGGGAAAGCCAGGGAGCTGGAAAAACAGGGTAAAAACTCCTTTGCCCACCTGATGCTGCCCCGGGCTGTTATAAGATTTAAGCAGGGATGGGGTCGTTTGATTAGGAGTTTTTCGGACCGGGGTATTCTGCTTGTTTTTGATCGGCGAATTCTCACGAAAAATTATGGGAAAATTTTCTGCAGTACCCTTCCCGACAGACTCCCAATTAGAGAGGGCTCAGCCCAGGAATTATTTACAGCGGGAAAAAAATTCTGGGAAAGAGCAGGAGAAATCTGGACCGAGGTTGAAAAATAATAAAACGAATTTGTGTTGGGAAGGGAGGGTTTTTATGGAGAGCAAATTAAGCAGCATATTATTTATACTTACTTTTGTCTTGACTTTAACTATTTCATTCTCCATTCAAGCCTCGGATTTTTTCCCTGATTTCTATTTTGTTTATGAAGTGGTGGAAGGGGATACTTTGAGTGGAATTGCTCAGCGTTTTGGGACCAGCATTGATGGCCTGCGCTGGGCCAACGGATTACACGATGACCTGATCAGGCTGGGAGATGAATTAATTATCCCGCAAAAGCCAGTAAAAGAAATCCCCTCCTTAAACGATAGGTTGAACCCCAATGGGTCCAACGAATTAAACCTGGAACGAATTCCTCGCGCAGTTTACATCAGGCCACCCATGCCGGAGGTTGATTTGCCCCGGGACAAGGTAATTATTTACCAGATCCGGAGGGGTGACAGCCTTTATGAACTGGCCCGGGAATTTAATACTACAACGGCTTTCCTGCAGGCCCTGAATGAGTTGGACGGCCCGAATATTAGGATAGGACAGCGCATTTATTTGCCAATTCACAATTTAACTCCCCGCCAGGCAGTAGAAAGGACCATAAGTCCAGAAGAAAAAGATATCCTGGCCAGAGCCATCCACGCTGAAGCTCGTGGAGAGCCATTTATTGGGCAGGTAGCAGTTGGAGCAGTTATAATCAACCGGGTATTAAGCCGCAATTACCCTGACACTTTCCGGGGGGTAATATTTCAGCCGGGGCAATTCTGTGTAGTCCGGGATGGGCAGATAAATCTTCCCCCAAATCAACAGGCTTTTGATGCTGCCAGAGAAACTCTGCGGGGAAACGACCCCACACGGGGAGCAATTTATTATTATAATCCCAATACTGCAACCAATACATCCTGGGTTCAGAGCCGGGAGGTAACTGTTATTATTGGCAATCACGTTTTTGCAAGATAATTTCCTGGGGGAGCCGCTCGGCTCCCTTAATTTTTCTTTTTTGGAGGGAATTAAAATGGAAATAGAAATCAAACTTCTGGAGAAGGACTGGCAATGCCCTGTTTACCAGCATCCCGGGGAAGACGCGGGGATGGATTTACAATCGCGAATGGATTGTGTTATTAATCCCGGTGAATTTTTGCAGGTGCCAACCGGGATAGCAATTGCCCTTCCCAGAGGTTATGTGGGTTATGTTAATCCCCGCAGCGGGTTAGCCCATCGGCACGGGGTAACCGTTTTAAATGCTGATGGGGTAATTGATTCTGGTTATAGAGGGGAAATATGTGTTCTCCTGATTAACCACGGACAAAAACCTCTCGCGGTGAAAAAAGGGGATCGGATTGCCCAGTTAATTGTCCACCAATTTGAGCAGGTTAAATGGAAACCAGTTAAGGAACTGGAAGAATCTGAGAGGAAAGAAAAAGGTTTTGGACAGACCGGGAAATAAAAACAAGAGTTTTGGAAGAGAATTCAAGATAAAGACTTTTCTTTTTAGCAGCTGGAAGGGTTCGCTGAGAGGGGGTTTCCTTGTTTTTTTGCATACCCTGGTGTATAATGAAAATGGTTTATTTACTGCAAGAAGAAAATTATTTGGAGGTGTTTTGACATAAATGAATAGTATTAAGGCCATCCCCCTGGGAGGGGTTGGCGAAATCGGGAAAAATATGATGCTGATAGAAAAAGATGGAAGAATTTTAATTATTGATGCCGGGGTTATGTTCCCTGAAGATGACCTTTTGGGAATAGATCTGGTTATTCCTGATATTTCCTATCTTGTTGAGAACAAACATCGAATTGATGGGATGGTTCTGACCCATGGCCACGAGGACCATATAGGAGCGATCCCATATATTATCGAGGAACTGGATGTCCCTATTACCGGGACGCGGTTGGCCCTGGGGCTGGTTAAGGCAAAATTAAAAGAATTCCATTTATCCAAGGAAGTAAAATTCAATGAAATATCACCCCGACAGAAAACCAAGATTGGTACTTTTGAAGTAGAGTTGATCCGGGTTAACCACAGTATCGCTGATACCTGTGCCCTGGCCATTCAAACTCCTTATGGTCCCATTATCTATGCCAGTGATTTTAAATTTGATCAGACACCGGTTGATGGGATTGTAGTTGATTACCATAAATTGAGCGAATACGGGGATGCAGGAGTTTTGGCCCTGTTTTCTGATAGCACCAATGCAGAGCGGGAAGGTTTTACCCTATCGGAAAGGGTTGTAGGGGAAAAGATTGATGATGTTTTTTCCACCGCCCGGGGCAGAATAATTGTTGCAACATTTGCTTCAAATATTCACCGGATCCAGCAGGTTTTTGACGCAGCCAAACAGTATCGGCGCAAGGTTGCTATTACTGGTAGGAGCATGGTTCACAACTGCCAGATCGCCTCGGAATTGGGTTTTCTTGATATACCAGAGGACATTCTGGTGGAGATGAAAGACCTGCATAGCTTTGAACATGATAAAATTGCTATCCTTACTACAGGTAGTCAGGGAGAACCGATGGCGGCTCTCACCCGGATGGCCAATGGGGAGCACCGGCAGGTTAATGTTTGCCCTGGGGACACAGTTATGGTTTCCGCATCACCAATTCCCGGTAACGAAAGATTAGTTGGGGAAACGATCAATAAACTTTACCGCCTTGGAGCGAATGTGGTATACCAGGCCATTTCCGGTGTTCACGTATCCGGGCACGCCAGCAGGGAAGAATTAAAGTTGATGTGCAACCTGGTTCGCCCCCGTTATTTTATTCCGGTTCATGGTGAATACAGACACCTCTACCATCATGCTCAACTCGCAGAAAACATGGGAATAAAAAAGGACAATATTTTTATTTTGGAACCTGGAGCTGTTCTGGACCTCAATGACGATCGGGGTAAGATCAATGGTAATGTTGGTGTTGACCGGGTTTTAGTCGATGGATTGGGTATAGGTGATGTGGGGACAGTTGTTTTAAGAGATCGTCGCCTTCTTTCTCAGGACGGGATTTTAATTGTTGTTTTAACGATTGACCGTGAAACGGGTAAAATAGTTTCTGGGCCGGACATTGTAACCCGTGGTTTTGTTTACATGCGGGAGTCTGAAGAACTTATTCAACAGGCAACCGAAATTGTAGAAAGGACCCTTGATAAGTGTTCGGCAAGTGGAATAAAACAATGGTCCCGCCTAAAAAACCGGATCCGGGATGCTTTGAGTGGCTTTGTTTATCAAAAAATTAAGCGACGCCCCATGATATTGCCTATTATCATGGATGTATAGTTAAATTCCCCTCCTGCCCTGAAAAGGTGGGAGGGGTGCTCAATTTTTGCTGTTAGTTTTAAGGGAAAAAGTCCTTGATAACCCAATTTATTGCTGCCAATAAAGGAATTGTTCCGCTGGGCATAGAAGGGAAAAGGTAATAACCCAGCCGGAACCGGATGGAGGAGGTTGTGGGGTTTGTCGTACTACATGATTTTAGAATTGCTCGGGGGCGTTGGCCTCTTTATTTATGGCATGCGGCAGATGGGAGAAGGCCTCCAGAAAACCGCAGGTGATAAACTTCAACGATTTATTGAACTACTGACCTCCAACCCCCTGGCCGGGGTTCTGGTTGGGGCTGGTGTTACTGCTATAATTCAAAGCAGCAGTGCTACTACAATTATGACTGTTGGTTTTGTTAACGCCGGTCTGATGACCTTGCGCCAGGCAGTAGGGATTATAATGGGAGCCAACATTGGAACCACTATAACCGCCCAGTTGATTGCCTTCGATCTGGGAGGATTTTCTCTTCCTGCTATTGCTATTGGGGCTTTCTTGTTATTTTTTACCAAGCAAAAAAGATTTAAACAGTTGGGCCAGGTAATTTTTGGATTTGGCCTTTTGTTTCTGGGTATGACCGTAATGCAGGGTTCGATGGCGCCCCTTGCTGACTCGGAAGCTTTCCGGGAATTTTTCTCCACATTTGGTGCAATTCCAATCCTGGGAATACTGGTTGGTGCAATGACAACCGCTCTTGTCCAGAGCAGCAGTGCGACTATCGGTATTTTGATTAGCTTAGCCTCAGTTGGAGCAATAGATTTTTCTGTTGCGATCCCTATTTTGCTGGGAGATAATATTGGGACGACCTTTACAGCCATGTTATCAAGTCTGGGAACCAAACTTTCCGCCAGACGGACTGCAATGGCCCATATGGTTTTCAATGTCCTGGGAACGGGGGTATTTATTGTCGTTTTTTACCTTGTTCCGGGATTTTCGGGTTATTTGGAATCCTTTTTTCAGAATATAGCCGAATATTTCGGCCACACCTGGAATGTTCAGAGATTAATTGCTAACACCCATACCGCTTTTAATGTCACCAATACCCTGATCTGGTTCCCCTTTATTGCTTTTTTAACCAACCTGGTGATCAGGCTTATTCCCGGGAAAGAGGAAATATTACACAAAGGGCCCATTTACCTGGATGAAAGGATGCTTAAAACTCCAGTTGTTGCACTGGAACAGGCCCATAAAGAATTATTGCGGATGGCTGACCTGGCCTATGTCAATGTGGGTGATTCCCGACGAATTTTTATGGATGAAGAAGAAAACCTGATAGATAATTTCTATGAGCGGGAAGAAGCCATTGATGCTCTGGAAACTAAAATTACTGATTACCTGGCCAAGTTATCCCGCCAGTCCATGGACGAGGTCTATTCTGCGCGCCTCAATAATTATTTCCACTTAATTAATGATATCGAGAGAATAGGCGATCATGCAGAAAACATTGTAGAACTTGCGGAATATAAGATGGAGAACAAGTTGCCTTTTTCCGACCGGGCCATTGGCGAGCTTAACAACATGTTTGACCGGGTTATGCAGACAATTGACGAGGGAATAAAATCCCTGAGTACAGGAGATCTTGCAACTGCCGTGAAAGTCCTTCGTTTTGAGGATGAAGTAGACGATTTGGAAAATGAGTACCGGGAGAATCATATCCAGAGATTAAATGAAGGACTTTGTTACCCCGGGTCGGGAATTGTCTTTGTGGATATCCTGAGTAACCTGGAAAGAATAGGCGATCACGTATCCAACATTGCCAAGATAATGCTTAAAGACCGGAGTTAATGCGGTTATTCCCGGGGGTTAAATGGTATATAATTCCTTTTAGGGGAGTTGGTAAGAAGGACAAAGATTAAAAAGAGAGAATATATATCACGAGGTGAAACACCCATGAAAAGGCTTACGGAAAAGAGAAAAAATGAAATCTTGGGGATTATTTTCCTCGTCCTGGGCCTTATCAACATATTGCACCTTTTTTGGGGTGATACTGGAAGGTTTGGGGAATCAATGTTTGAATTAATCCATCTTTTCCTGGGCCAGGGGGTTTTTCTTTTTCCCCTTTTGCTCTTCTATCTTGGTTATCAACTGATCAAGAACAAAAAAATTCAACTGGGTTTACCTCAACTGGGAATCACCTTGGTTTTCCTGGTTTTTTTGGCATTTTTCCATGCCGGTTTGCCCTCAGGGGAAGAGATCTATGAGGGAATGCGCAGCCGAGGGGGAGGGCTATTTGGCGGAAGTCTTATCTGGCTCGTCAGGCAATTCTTTTCCGATCCCTTTTCCTACCTGGTTTTAGTAGTTCTTGGCCTAATTGGGCTTCTTTTCTGGTCGGGGATGGAATTAGCGGACCTATGGCGGAAAATAGTCGGGTTATTTTCATTCAGAAAAAAAGATAAAACCCCCCGGCGGAAAAAACGGGCTGCACCCAAAAAGCGAGTGATAGAGGAGAGCTGGCAGGATCAAAAAGAGGAAGAACCTGAAGAACAAGCTCCCGTTATTACTCCCAAACCCGGTACTGGCTATCGCCTGCCCCCTTTACATCTCCTGCGGAACCATAACGGGACAGCCCATAAAAAACCCGAAGACCAAACCCAGCTTTTGGAAAAGACCTTGAGTGATTTTGGGATTGATGCTCAGGTAATAAAAGTTACTCATGGCCCCAGAATTTCACGTTATGAATTGCAGCCGGCTCCCGGCGTTAAGGTAAGCCGGATAGTAAACCTTGCCGATGATATTGCTCTGGCCCTTGCTGCTCCGGATGTCCGAATTGAGGCACCCATTCCCGGGAAAGCAGCCCTGGGGATTGAAGTTCCCCATAACGCCCAGCAGGTGGTTGGTTTAAGAGAAATCCTTGCCAGTAGCGCTTACGCGGATAACCCTGCCCTGCTATCAATTGTCCTGGGTAAGGATATCGCTGGCCAGCCTATTGTTAAAGATCTTGGCAAAATGCCCCACCTTCTAATTGCGGGGGCAACCGGTACAGGAAAAAGCGTTGCCTTAAACACGCTGATTTTGAGCCTTCTTTACCGGGCTACCCCGGAAGAGGCAAGGCTTGTTTTGATAGATCCGAAACAGGTTGAATTGACAAATTTTAAAGCCCTTCCTCATTTGCTTGTTCCTGTCGTGAACCAGGTAAATAAGGCTGCAGGAGTTTTGCAGCAAATGGTCCAGGAAATGCAGAACAGGTATGAACTTTTTTCCGAACTGGGTGTTCGGGGAATTAGTGAATATAATGAAATTCAGGAAATGGAAGACCAAGAAAAGGTTCTTCCCCTGATTGTAATAATAATTGATGAACTGGCGGATTTAATGATGGCTGCTCCCAAGGACGTGGAGGATTCCATCTGCCGGCTTGCGCAAATGGCAAGGGCGGCAGGTATTCACCTGATTATTGCAACCCAGCGGCCTTCAGTTGATATAATAACTGGTTTGATTAAAGTTAATATCCCCACCCGTATTTCCTTCTATGTTTCTTCCCAAACAGATTCCCGAACAATCCTGGATATGGGCGGAGCGGAAAAGTTAATGGGTGACGGGGATATGCTCTATTCTCCAGTTGGAGCAATCAAACCGGTCCGGATACAAGGTCCTTTTGTCTCAACTGCAGAAGTAAAAAAGGTAGTGAAACATATTAAAGACCAGCAGGATCCCAATTATGAGATGGAACTTGGTGATATTGGGACAGCGGAAACCAGCTTGACCAATGAAAAGCGGGATTCTCTCTACCCTGAAGCAGTTCAACTGGTTGTTGAGAGCAGGCAGGCCTCCATCTCAATTTTGCAGAGGCGGATGAATATCGGTTATACTCGTGCGGCCAGGATGATCGATACAATGGAACAGGATGGGATTATTGGCGCTTTTGCAGGGAGTAAGCCCCGCAAGGTTCTTCTGGACAAAGAAGACCTTCCCGAATTTCTTGAGGAAATCCAAAGCAGATAGGGCTGGAATTAGATGGAAAAGTTTTATTTAGAATACAAGATTTTAGAGAACCGGGTTGGTTTGCTGGGGGATGTTACATCTCTGATGGGTATGCTGGGGATCAACATCATCAGGATAGGGGGGATCCCCCCTGATCGGAGATGTTTTCTTTTGGAAGTTCCCGGTTCAGAATACCTGACTCCCGTTAAAAGTTCGCTTGGTCTTTCTCCGCACCTGGAATTACTGGAATTACATCCTCCAACCTATATCGACATGCTGACCATGCGGCACGGACGAAAAATTTACGCGGAGGGAGATCCGCCGATGTTTCATTTTCGGCGCCAGGAGATTCCAGTTTTGGTTGATTTCCTGGCGGAAACCTTCCGGGAAAAAGAATTTCCTGTGATAGGGATCAAGGGGCCACCCCGGGTGGGGAAAACCGAGGTTGCAATTGCTTCCTGTGTTCATGCCAATAAAAAGTGGGTTCTTTTTTCCACAACATTTGTCAGACAACTGGCCCGGGAAGCAATGGATTTTTCCGAGCTTGATGCAGACAGTGTAATCATTATTGATGCTTTAACATCCCTGCACCGATCTGGACCCAAGCACCGCAGGTTACTAAAGGAGGTCCTGGAACATCCCCAGGCCAAAATAATTGAACATCCCGGGGTTTTTGTTGAAGAGCTTGACTATGAGTACCGAAATTTTGACGCCCTTATTTTTCTCAAGCGGGATGAAAATGGAGAGGATGAAGAGGAACTGGAACCGCTTCCGTATAACCAATTTGACATAAGCTAAAGGGTGGGTGCGATGAAGCAAATAGGAAAAGAATTAAAGGAAGTTCGCGAAGAAAAGGGAATTTCTCTGGAAGAAGTTGCAGAGAAAACCAAAATTCAACCTCGTTTTCTGAAAGCCATTGAAACTGGAAACTGGGAAGACCTGCCTGAAGAAGTTTACCTTCGAGGTTTTTTGAGGACCTATGCCGATGCCCTGGGTCTTGATGGCAAAGAATTTGTGGACAGCTATAATATGTCCCGGGCTCATGAAGTTCCCCCTTCCCTGCCAGAGGAAGACGAAGAAGAAGTTTCAGGACAATTTTTATTACTTATTATAATTGTGGTTTTGATCGGGCTGGGGGTAATAGGTTTCCTGGTCTGGCATTTCCTGTTTTAGAGGTTTAATATGACCTGGTATGAATTAGTTTTTGTGGCCCTTCTTCTTCTGGCAATGATAATTGGGGGGAGGCGAGGCTTATTCTCCTCCCTGCTTAGGACGATGAAATTTATCGCGGCACCGGTTTTATTTTATCTCTGGGCTTTTCCGGTGGCCCGATCCATTATTGAAAGCCTGGACCTTACGGGCTATATGGAAATGGCCTTACAGGAAGTAATAAGTCCAGTAAGTGGTGATTTTTCTGAACAATTTGGTTCTTATTTACAACAGATTTCAATTTCCCAACCAAGCGATTCAATTATCCAGGAAGCTTTGAGTATAGAAGAAATTACCGCACAAGGAATGGGTTCGGCTCAGATAATTGAACTGCTGGGTGAAACCCTGGCCTTTGTCTTTGCCCTGCATGCTGCTTTTTTACTGCTTTTTTTCGTAGCTTTTTTAGGAGAGAAAGTTGTAATCTTGATTGTGGAGACAATAATAAGAAAAAAAGGACAACTTTCGGTTTTTTCAAGGATACTGGGAGGTGTTTTGACTGCAGGGCATATGGTAATTTTTCTGGTTTTTATCCTGATGCTTATTCAACCAGTTTTTGATTTTTTCATTCTGCAATTTCCCGATTATTTGAATCCTTATGGGTATATTCAGTCCTGGCAGGAGCCTTTCCGGCCCTGGCTTGTTCAGCAAATTCGCAGTTTTGTTTTGGGGGGCTAGTTAATGTCAAGTGAGTTACGCGAACCATTTCATTCCAGATGGGGTTTTTCAGAACTGATCCTGATTTTTTTCGGCCCCCTGCTGTTGATTGTTCTGGTGGATATTTTTCTCAACCTGGACGGAGTCTGGGCGCTTTTGATCTCAGGGCTGGTCCAGGCCCTGGGTTTGCTCCTTTTTTCTTGGTTATTCATTGGACTGGGTTATCAGTATGATATCTGGGGAAACAAATTTCTTGATATTTCCGGGTTTTTTGGCCGGATTATAAAGTGGAGTTTTATTCTCTGGCTTGGGGCAACTGCCCTAAACTTTTTGTTTCAGTTTTTTTTGGCCGGAGTATTCGGACTCTCACCTCAACCCCAGGAAGTCATTTCTTACATTGTTAAAAATGTTGAAGGAGTCCATATTATCCTTTATGGATTGCTTATTGTTATCCTGGCCCCATTCGCAGAGGAGGTTTTTTTCCGGGGTTTGCTCTATACTTATTTGCGGAAATGGATTAATATAAGGGGAGCAGCACTATTAAGTAGCGGTTTTTTTGCCCTGGCTCATGGTGAGGTTTGGGCTTTTTTCCCTACATTCCTGGCAGGGCTTGGTTTTGCTTATGTTTTCGAAAAGGTAAGGAGTCTTTGGGCACCAGTAATTGCTCATATTATTTGGAATGGAATGGGTCTGCTAATTGTTTTTATCGCTATGAGTTATGGAATTTATTAGGGGGAGAAAAAGATGAAAATCCTTTTAACCAATGATGATGGGCTGTATGCACCTGGAATTAACCAGTTATACCAGGTTTTAAAAGAAAAACACACTGTTTATACTGTTGCCCCGGAGAAAGAAATGAGTGCAACGGGTCATGCGATTACCCTGCACAAGCCGCTCCGGGTCAAGGAAGTGGATTTAGACACCGGAATAGCCCGGGCGGTAAATGGGACTCCTTCTGATTGTGTAAAACTGGCGCTTGAGGCAATATTGCCTTCACCTCCCGACCTTGTTATTTCAGGAATAAATAGTGGGCCCAATCTTGGCAATGATGTTTTTTACTCGGGAACCGTTTCTGCGGCAGTGGAAGGTTTTTTCCTTGGATATCCTGCCCTTGCGGTATCTCTTGCTCTTGAAGGTGATTTTCGGGATTTTTCTTTCGGGGCATATTATATAAATAAACTTTTAGCGAAACACGGCCCGAAAATATTAGAAGAAAAATATCTTTTAAATATAAATTTCCCTCCCCGCCCGGCTGAACAGATTCGAGGGACCAAAATAACCAAACTCAGCCATAGAAATTACGCCAATGTTTTTGACCAACGGGTTGATCCCAGGGGACAGAAATATTACTGGATGACCGGCAGTATTGAAGAGATGGCCGAAAAGGAGAGTGATACCCTGGCTATTAGGGAAGGCTACGTTTCGATAACTCCCCTTTGCGTTGACTTGACCAGTCACGAAGAGATCCCTGAGCTAAAAGAGCTGGAGCTTTAGTTCCTGGAAACCAACCGAATATTTAAAGGGAAAAATCTATCTCCTGAAAAAACTAATTTCCATAAGTTTTAATATTTAAGTATATTATGTTATAATCAGCCCAAGATTCTTAAAGGAGGCCTGACTTTGGGAAAGATCAAAATAATAACCGATGGTGCGGCGAGCCTTCCGGAGTTCCTGGTGGAAAAGCTAAATATTGGTGTGGTGAAAATCCCTGTTAGCTGCGATGAACAGGAGATTTCTACTGATAGTTTTGAGGAATTTTATCGAGTTTTAGGCCAAGGGGAAATGCCGAAAACTTCTGCTCCTGCTCCTGGAGATTTCCTGGAAAAATTCAAAGAAGCCTGCGAGGATTATGATACGGTAATTTCAATTCATATCAGCGGCAAAGTCAGTGCAACTTACCA
>PWGV01000116.1 GCA_003554585.1 Halobacteroidaceae bacterium
CCATCTTGTGCCATAATTGATCAAGCAACCAGCTGCCGCCGATTTCGCGAGAACCAAGAAACTCAAGTTGCTCGCCAAATTCCATTTCTCCTCTAATTTCATTCCCTTCTTCTTCGGGCAGCAGGCGGGAAAGGCTATTGATTAATCTTTTGATGCCTTTGACGTCAAGGTCATCGGCACGTCCCAGGCTTTCAATGACTCTGGTTTTAGATTTCTTAGCCTTTGGGTCCCAGTAATTATGGCAAAGCTGAACATATTCAGTTAGTCCTTGCTTGGTTTTGGATTTAACAATTCTAACAAACATTGTAACTAAATTATATCATACAAATTAGGAGCGGTAAACCTTTTAATAAGAATATTTAACGCATTTTTCTTAGCCCATAATTTTGTAACTATGGTTTTTGGCTTTTGTGCACTGGCCAAATCTTACGAAACCGCATAAACACTGACTTTCGTTTTTTCAAAACCCTAATTTTGTGCTATGTACTGTCGAACGCGAGCCTGGGAAAATTCAAATAAACCAAATTTCCCTGCTTAAAATAAATTTCGTCGGTTCTCTGCTAATTCCTTCCTACCCGCTAAATTACTAAAGGCAAGCCCTTCTCCAGAAAGAGCTTGCCTTTACTCCTGGATTTTCAAAGTAGAAAATTATACTCCCAGTTGATCCTTGCGCTGGAGAAGTTTTCTCCAGGCGTGCATCGCCAGGGTTGCTCCAATAACACCGTAGGCAACAAAAACCCGGAAATATTCTCCAACCTGGGCGTCGCCGAATAACTGCCGCCCGGCTGAAGGAGATACAATAAACAGGGTGTGGAACAGGAACACTCCCAAAAGAGCCTGCCCGATTGTAGCCTTGGTTACAGTAGCACCACCTATTAAGAGGGCTGCTACCGAGTAAAGGCCGATCTGCTCGTGGCTGCCGTAGGTGCTGAAAGCTCCCATGTTCTGCAGGAAGATAATGTGTCCCCAGGAGGCCATTACCATGGACATCATTATGGCGATTACCCGGACCCGGTCCACCTGAATTCCAGCTACCGCGGCAACATGCCGATCCTGACCTACTGAACGCATATCCTGCCCCAGTTTGGTCTTGGAAAAAAATACGATGAATAAGCATATCGCAAGGATAACAAACCAGGTTAAAAGGGGAATTCTTACCATGTTGATCATGGACTCGGTCTGGATCTGATTAACACTCCAGTATACCAATAAACCGCCTACAACGGCAGAGGATATCAGTTTCGGAGTTGAGGCCCACTTCCCCTTAAACAGGAGAATATAGCCAAGGTACACTGCCAGCAGGAGGATAACTCCAACAATAATTGTCCAGGGTAAAGTAGGTCTGAGCAGGTTGGGCATGCCCCAGCTTAATCCGGGCCAGTCGAGACCATATTTCAGGCCGGCTGTAAGGTCAACAGTGGTCCTGACCCCGATACCCTGGCTCATTATCAGGGTCGTATTTTTCATGGGAATAATTCCACCTACCAGCTGCAGGAAGATCAGCTCGTAAATCCCCTGGGCAAAGAAAGCCAGGATCAAACCCGCGATCATCTCCTGTCCCTTCGCTTTATTGAAAAGTTTCCCGGTCAGGTACCCCAAAAACATTGATAGGGGTGTAACCAGGATAATACAGAGCAGAATCCCCGGAAGTCCGTCAATTCCCCAGTGGGTTACAAAAATGAGTAGGGCCTGTCCGGCCATTGCTCCCAGAACGATGGAAAAATTCAAACCCATCCCTGCTACAACGGGAATAATTAGAGAAAGAACCAAAAAGGAGTTACGGGACATTCTGGCAACAATATCAAAAAGGAACAGAAAGGGATTCATCCCCGCAACCAAAAAGCCCGTAAGACCCAGGGCAATAAACATGATGGTTACCATATTGTTGGTTAAGAATTTAATAACGTTTTGTTTGGGGCTTAGTTTAACCTTTTCTTCAGGGATTGTGTTTTGAGTAAGCATGTTATTCCCCTCCCGCCTGGGTCAGCGCATACAAAATGACCCCGTTCTGAATAATCTTCCGGCTGATCTCACCCATACTCGCCCATTCGGTGGTAAAAGCGTTGGCTACCGGAATGGCAACTACCTGGATCCCCAGGAAGAGAGCAGTCCCCACTATTACATGGGTTATCGTGGCTTTCTTGACGGAAGCTCCACCAATTAAAACTGCTGCAACGGCAACAAAAGGCATGAACATCGGCCCCTCGTAAAGCTGGACAAAACCATAACTCTGGGCATATACCAATATCCCGATTGCTCCCAGTATGGTTGATAGCGTTGTTCCGATCATCCGGCTCCGGTTTACATTGATCCCCGCGGCTTCAGAAAACCGGGGGTTATCCCCTGCTGCATGCATGGCCACACCGGTTTTACTCCGCATAAAAAGCCAGACCAGAAAACACATGAAGCCAAAAAACAAAAGGAGCCCCGTAGGAACAACTACCTCTCCAATGTTAAAAGATAAGAAGTTATTCAAAAGCCTGGTAATTCCCCTGCCCGCCAGAGAAATCTGGACCCTTACTCCCCGGCCGATAGGCCAGGCCATCTCCGGGCTGGTAAAGGGAAGAAATAGCCAGGCGATTTTCATGATAGAAACCATGGAAAAACCAACATAGGTTGCAATCATCATCTCAGAACCCTTAACCCTGTTAAGCAGCCAACCATAGGCAACCCCGGTTAAAATAGCGAAGGGAAGGGAAATCATTATCGCCAGTAAAAAAAGCGCACCTCCGCTGAACTCAACGGAATCGCCAAGGCGATAGGCAGTCTCCAGGGCGGTCAGGGCTCCGATCAGCCCACAAAGGATACCCAGGGAAACCCCGAAGTTGGGGCCAATTCCTGATTTGATAGCCGGGAGCATGGCCAGGACCAAAACTCCCCACATTCCAATACGGGCCAGAGAGGAGGTCAAGAGTTCTGCTATATCCAGTTGAAAAACAACTGCCATTATACAGAGAAAAATAAAAAAAGCGAGAATAATAATCCGGGCCAAGCCGAAGTTGGCCATGAATTTCCCGGCAAGATCTTTAACCACTAGGCTCCCCTCCTTTTCCTTTTGCCCCCCATAAGCAAACCGAATTCTTTATCCGGGTCGCCCGGTTTGAGAATTCCGGCGATTTTTCCTTCGCTTACTATGGCAATTCTGTCACAGACACTGCGCAGTTCTCCCAGTTCGCTGGAGGTCATAATTATTGTCATTCCCAGTTCCTCATTCAACCGGACCAGGGTTTCCAGGACCAAACGTTTAGCCCCCACGTCTATTCCCCGAGTAGGTTCGGATACAAAGAGGATATCCGGTTCCATGGTTAAAGCCCGGGCAATACAAACTTTTTGCTGGTTGCCTCCGCTCAATCTCTTTACAAACTGACCTGGTCCAGTACAGCGGATATCCAGGTCTTCGATCATTTTTAAAGCATGTGCATTAATACCCTTACTATCTAAAAGCCGGAGTAAACCGAAATTTTTCAGGAATTTATTCTGGTTATGCAGGGAGGTGATTACAATGTTCAGTTCAATTGAAGAATCAAGCAGCAGTCCTACTCCCCTTCTATCCTCGGAAACATAAGCCAGACCCTGTTCCATGGATTTGGAAGGGTCGTTAAGCTCCAGCTGCTTTCCATTTATCCAGACCTTACCGTTGCTGGGAAATAGCCCCATGATTCCATTGGCTACCCCAACTTTCCCCTGGCCGGCCAGGCCTCCAATTCCGAAAAATTCTCCTTTTCTTACTTCAATATCTACTCCGTTAACTTTCTCCCCGGGCATATGCACGACGAGATTTTCGGATTTTAAAGCAGTGTCTTCCTTAAAACTTCTTTCCTCGCCGTGGACCATTTTCTCGATTTTTCGTCCTACCATTAATTCTGCAATCTGGTTTACATCGGTTTCATCTGCAGGTTTTGTTACGACAAGGTTGCCGTCCCTGAGGACGGTGATATTGTCGCTGATCGCCATAACTTCATCCAGGCGGTGGGTTATAAAAAGGATGGCAATTCCCTCATTGGCAATTATTTTCATTGCTTCTAACAACCGATCCGCCTCCGATTCTGCCAAAACTGCGGTGGGTTCGTCAAAAACAATTACCTTAACATTGGTTTTATCGATTTCCCGGGCAATTTCTGTGAGCTGCATGTAACCAACTGGAAGCCCTGCTACCATAACATATTCTTCGATATCAATATCCAGCTTATCCAGGGCCCTGCGGGAATCAGAATTCATTTTAGCAAAATCTAGCAGCTTGGTTTTTTCACCAAAAACCCTGCTCAGAAAGCTGGGTTTCAGGTTTTCCCGGTTCAGCTTAATATTCTCGGTTATGGTGAAATTGGGCAAGAGCATGAATTCCTGGTGAACCATCCCTATCCCCAGTTCCATTGCCCTCTGCGGAGAATCAATTTCTTCTTTTTTTCCATCAATTAGCATTTCCCCTTCAAATCCACCGGTAGAATGGATTACTTCCATTCCAAAGAGGATATTCATCAGGGTGGATTTGCCGGCCCCGTTCTCGCCGACTATGGCATGGATTTCGCCTGGTTTCAAACTCAGGTTGATATCCTGGAGAACCTGGGTTCCGTAATAGCTTTTTCCAATATTTTTCATCTGCAGCAAAAAAGGTTCGCCCATTCTCCCCCTCCTCTTGAAGTATTTAAAAAGCAAGGTTGCCGAGAGGCAACCTTGCCTTAGGTTCCATCGGTAATTTAGAAGATAATGTGGTCGGAGAGATAGAGGTAGTAGTTGTCAGTTCCAGGATATTCGGTGAGGTTTACAGTTCCACCGGCAATCTCTTCCATTATACTCATCAGGTGTTCCTTGTTATTACGCTCAGCAATCCTTCCTTCAATCCAGTCAATGGCATAGTAGGTTCCAGCCTGGATATACATCATGTTTACAGGAATGGGCCAGGTAGCTACCCTGCCAGCAGCGCCTTGCTCTTCTACTTTAATTTTAATTTGATCCAAGATCCAGGGTACATTTCCCTTTTTGTCATCGGGAACACTAATACCCAGGGCTGCGGGCATTGCATGGTAGGGACTGGGGCAGCACTGGACCAGGTAAATACCGCCAGCTTCAACGGTTCTGGCAATGAGGGGTTCCATCATTGCGCAGTTGGTTCCAAATAACGCAGTATCGGGACCATACTGGGCAATCTTCCGGGGAACATCTTCGCTGATGAACATCTGGGTTCCGGCAATACCAGCATCACTGGTGGGGTCGGGAGCATCTTCGTCAACAAAGAGAATTCCCAGTTCTTCTGCCCGCTCTTTCATCATGCGGCGACGTTCGGCCAGCATTTCAATGGACATGTGGCGGGGGAAGGAGTAGTGAACAATTACCTCTGCACCCATGGCGTGGGCGTGTTCGGCGATCTGGTAACCACGACCAAGGTCATCAGTGTTAAGGATAATATCGCCTTTGGTTGCGATTACATCAGGATCTTCCTGGGGAGCACCAAGGATAAAGAGCATATCCGGCCTGACTTCCTTGACCCTGTCGACTGCAGCTACGGTTCCGGGAACTGCCTGAACCATAATAATAGCCTTTGTGTCAGGATCCAATGCCATTTCCAGCATATTGCTGATGGTTGTCTCCTGCTCCTGCATAAAGCGGTCAGGATAGGTGGTAATAATGATGTGATCCTCTCCAAATTCCTCCTGCATCTGTTCTGCCATACGGAATTCTTCTTCGTTCTGGGTTACTGTTCCGGTCATAATCCCAATTTTCCAGTTGCTGGTCTGGGCAGTGGTTGCTTCAGGAGCTTGGTTAATAAGGCTAAAACCGAATACCAGAGCCAGGGCAAGGACTATCAATAAACCTTTTTTCAGCATTTTCCATCCTCCTTAGTTTTTATTAATCCAGCCATTTCCGAAAGGTCAAAAGAGCCAAATCCACTTATTTTCCCCTCACATCCCCTCCTTATAAAACCCAAAAGTTTATAAAAATGCAGTAACAATCTCTTTTTTCCAGTTAAAATCTTTTTTTACCATATTTCCCTTTTACAGGGTTTTAGGATAATATTAAAAACCATTATAGGTTATTTACTAAAATTAAAAACTATTAAGCCTGATCTATTTAATTTAAATACTATATAATGTTTTAATTGGAATATTTTTTGCATATACTGTCTCAAAATTCGCCGAAAAAAAATACCCCGGAAATTTTTTTCAAGATATGTAAGCATCAGAGGTTTTAAACCAAAAAATTCCATAAATACTTCTTTCCCCATAATAGCGCGGTTCTCACCTCTACTTTTTTATTTTTAAACTTTAAGTTTTTATTATATTCTCCTTTATCAGGCAAAAATCCTTTTTATCTTAATTAGTTTTTTAACATAAATATGAAAATCCTTTTTTTTATAAGCTTTTTAGGGGATTATTTTTTGTAGGGTTTGTGTCCCTTTTTGAAAACTTTTTAAAAAATTAAGCACGTGCCAAGAACAGGCTGATAAAAAAATACTTTTCCCTTGTTTTAATTCAAAAATCCTCAAACATAAGGAGAAGTTTTTTCCCTTTGATTTGTGTATTTTCTAAATTTTTTCTGCGACAGCCCGGTGAAATTTTAATCCCACCCGGGGAAAGGGGTTCCACTTATCGCCAAATGACCGCAGTTGGTGCAGACAGAGGATGCTTTTATAGGCTGGAACTTTTTGCTGGCGTGACACCTGCACTCTATAAACTCCTGCAACTGGCGGAAATTCCAGTTGTTTATCTTCCCGTTATATTTTCCTGTGCCCCTTACTTTGGAACGAATGCGGGTGAGTTTCTCCATAACCACTACGGTGGTTGGATATCCCCTGGCTATTCCTATAATCTTTCTTGAAATTTTGTGGTTGAAATCTTTCATAAAACTCTTTTCTTTACCTTTAGAAGCTTTTAGCTTAGACCAGAGTTTTTTTATTCCGCACTCTCTGCGTTTGACATTGAACCTTCTGCGTTTTTCTACCACATACCCTCCATCAACAAATTCAGTTTCCAGGATTTAACCGGCCCTGTTCTGAACAACAATTACAGCCAGATTGTTCAATCCCAGGTCAACACCTATGAAATGCTCAAAATCTTCCTCACAGGGGATCTCTGCCTCTGTTTCTATGTGGACTATCAAATTATAGTCATCGCCACTTCTCTGGAGGCGAGCATCTTTGCAAGCAAAATCCAAACTCTTCAATAACTTAATATGTTCAGCAAAACCCTTTAAGGGGCAGCCTTGCGACCCTCTACAGTGGCCAGAGATACCCATAGGTCAAATTTACCTTCCTTTATGCCTTATACTGTAATCGTTCTTTTATCATAGCGGACAGGAACAAAGGAAGCAAAATGGGGAAACCATGTGTTGTTATTATTACCGGCGTAAGACTTATACTGCTCAAGAACAAATCTACCTGCCTACCTGTTGCAGCAGTGCCGTATTCATATCGGGATGAATACCCTTGGCTTCCCGATAGGCTTCGGCATATTCTTATTGGTAATTATACCTGGATCTTCTCCGATTTTATGCAGATGAAAATTAAATGCTCTCCGAAATATTCTCAGCGTTCGATTGAGGGCTTTCTCCTTTTTAGGATTGGGATCTGTAATTTTGAAGGTCAATACTCGAATGGATTGCAAAAAGATCCCTCCCCCTGACCTTCAACATAATCTAACAACCTATCAAGAGTAACTTCACCGGTTGTAATTAGACAATTACTCTCATCCTTCCATAATTTCTTTTTTACCTCTGGAAAGCGGTTTCTAATATGGAGCCCTTTATTATACGAACATAATCGGCTAAATTAGTGGTAAGGTCTCCTCGGAAGATCATATGGAAATGAACTTCAGCTATAACAATTTCTAACACCCGAATATCCTGACATTCATAAAGAGATGGGACTTCTGTTTGAGAAAATCTACGATATCAATACCACATAGCACTTTCCATCGCTTATCATTTTGTATCACCAATTATATTATATAAACCAATAAATGGAAAAACAAGGAAATTAACCTCCCAGGAAACTGAATTTGCAAGCGGACTACTTTCTAAAAACAGGTTAAATGCAAAAAGCCCGGGACAAACCCGGTGCTTTTTGCAGGGTGGAGCCAGTTTGGGGGATTAAACCCAAAGCAAGCTTGTATGGTGGGTTGAAATTTTCTTTCTTGAGAATTTGCAAAAACTAACCCCACGCCAAAGCTTTTCCTTCCCAAGTCCGAAGTTCTCTATTTATTGCGGTACATTTTTTTGGGGATGCTCTATTTCCATTCTTGGTCGCCCTTCCCAGGTTGGGTAAGGGCCGGTATGCGAAACAAGGTGAGGAGTGATAAAAATAATTACTTCAGTTTCCCTGGTCTCCATTTCTTCTCTTCTAAATAATCTACCAAGAAGGGGGATCCTCCCCAGAATTGGGACCCGGCTAATTCGCTCTGTTGATAATTCCTGGATAAGACCGGCAAGGACAAAGGTTTCTCCATCCCTTACCCGAACTGTAGTGTTGGCTCGGCGGGTAGAAACAATGGGAAACCCATCGGGATTATAACCAGAAACCGAACTGACCTCCGGTTCAACCCTTAGAGTTACCTCCCCGTGCTCGGAAATATGAGGCAGGAAATTCAGGGTAACCCCAGTTCTGATTGTTATTCTCTCTCTCCTAACAGTGTCCCCCGGTCCCTCGGCAAGGACTATTAAACCCTGTTCCTGGCCAAGAAATAGGTTGGCCTCTTTACCAGTTAACGCCGTAATTCTGGGGTTAGCCAGGATTGTAGCATCTCCTTTTTCAGTTAATGCCCGCAAAGAAAGCAAAAACTGCATAATCCCGTCAGGAAAAGTGTAACCAAGGGTGGAGGTAAGCTGGCTCATGGTCAAAAATTGGAAAATCCCGTAGGGTGTTTCATGGTCGTTGGCGTCGGTTCTCCATTGCCAGTCTGTACCCAGGGCTTTCCTTCCATCATCAGAGATTTCAGTAACCAGGACTTCTAGTACCACCTGCCGGACAGGAACATCAATTTCCTTTATATCCCTTTTAATTCGATTTAGAATATCGTTAGGAGCAGTAACAACAATTGTATTGGACTCCCGATCTACCTTAACGTATTTGGCAAAATCGGTGGATAAAAGCCCGGCCACCACTTCTGCCTTAAGATATTGAGGATGAATTGTAGCAACTTCACTCAACATCCAGTAAGCAGGGTCTTCGATATCCTTGGTTCCCACCAGATAATATCCCTGTTCCATATAACGAAATACGAAACCCAATGGGTGACAGATACGCATCAGGGCCTCTTCCAGGGGAACGTTGTCCAGCTCCATGGTAACAAAGCCGGAAACCGCTGTTCCAGCAACAATTGGGACGCCGGTTTGAATTGATAGGTCATTTAAAGCATCTAGGATAAAAGTGTCAAAGAATATATCAGAAACTAAAAGATCATCAGCATAAATTCTGCCTGGCAAAACAATAAGGAAAATAAGGATGAAAAAAAAGAGAAGTTTTCTCAATTTTCCTTGCCTCCTTCTATAACAAAAGGTATTCGGGTAATTGCAGGTTCCTCTCCACCATAGTCAACTCTGGCCAGAATTTCATATTTTCCCACTTCAAGCGCCGAGGGGATAAAGAAAGTAAATAACCTTTCTTTACCAGGCAATACTGGATTCTCCCCAGAAGGAATTTCCACCGATTCAACTCTTTCTGTTCTAGCTCCGATAATTAAACCGTCCTCCCCCTCTTCCTGGGGGAAATGGCGGTTCAAGACAATTTCCACCGAAGTATCCAGATGAGTATTCCCGGTATTCTGGAAAAACAGATCAACCATGATGGCGTCTTCTTTTTGTTCCATCTTGACATTACTGATTTTTCCTTCTTTTTTGAAATCATCACCAACCAGCACTAGGAGATTCGACCCGGTTTCGGTTGTGATTATTCCATCACCGCCCCGGAATACCAGGTCCAAATAGAAACTTCCGGTAAGCTCGCGGGGAGGGCGAACATTAAGCCTGATTCTTCGAGTTTGTCCAGGGTTTAGAGTGAATTCAGAAGGCACAATTTCCAGCCAAAAGTCTTCAAGTGGTTCGACTGCAGAAGCCAGTTCCCCGTATATATCAAATTCCAGGGGAAATAACTCACCTTCTAAGGTAATGGGTTCATCTCCCCTGTTGGTAACTTGTAAAACAAAACTCCGAAAAGCCCCCGGGGTTAAGCTCATTTCAATTTCGTCTGGCTCCACCAGGAACCTGGACAGGGGCTCCTCTGGTCTCATTTCCTCAAAACTGATCCCCTCTTCTTCCACCCTAAAAGTTGTTTCCGATACAACTGGCCTTCTACCACCAAAATCAACAGTTGCCCTCGCGATATAATCTCCCGGGGGCAGGGGCTGAGTCAAAACGGACCTTAACGCCACGGTTGTCTCAGGTAAAATTACTCCTCTTCCTCCTCCCAGGGGATAGCGGGATACCGTTCTACCCTCCATTGTTCTAATTATTAAAGTTCCCCTGGTAACAATATGGATATTTCCCTTGTTCTCAACACCAACTGCAAAAACCAAGGCATCATCTCCAACTCTCGCCTTTAAAGAGGGATAATCCTTAGATGGGCCAATATCAAAAAAGGCGGGGTAAGCTTCAACCCTGGTTCGTCCATCAGCAATTTGCAGCTCTATAAAGCTGGCGGTCTGGAAAATAAAGGTTGATGCTCCAATTGCTTCTTCCGAACTTACTTTTTCTTCTGGAACAGTTCCCACGACAACAGCACCATATCGCCCCCCCGAATATCCTCTGGGGACATTTATTGTAACCTGGACGCTAGCTGTTCCCCCTGGGGGGATAGTAACTTGCTCTCTATCCAAAACAATCCAACCCTGGAGGGAATAAGGTGTTGTTCCTAAAGGTTCCAGATGATAGGCTCCATCCAGGCTTTCCCTGATATCCGCCGCTTTTAAAGAAACCGTAAGGCTGTTGAAACGATCCTGGTTTTCAAGATATATTGTATAAGAGGTAGTTTGCCCGCCCCGGACAACCCTTTCCACGAGTATGGGGTCCATATGGAAACCAGGACCTTCGGCACTAGCAAAGAAACTAAACAGGAACATCAGGGCAAATAAAATGGGGAAAATTCTTCGCATGAAATCACCCCTTCAGTTTTAAAACTCCACCCAATTAAGTTTTTTAATGGAAAGGGGCCCTTGCGGGCCCCAAACAA
>PWGV01000022.1 GCA_003554585.1 Halobacteroidaceae bacterium
CAAATCCGCTTTTTAAAGCGGATGGCCTGGAATATATCCAGCATTATTTTTGCGTTTTTTTCCGGGTCTGCAGGGACAGGTCCTGCCACGTGGACATTTTTCTGCAGGTGGTCAATCACCTGGGAATACATGCTGATCCCCGAAATTATGTCCTTTAACATGTGGCGGGTTACGGAATCAAAAGATTCTTTGAGAATATGTACATGTTGCGGATAAAGGTTCAAAACAGCCAGCAGGGCCTGGTTTATATCGAGGGATGGTAACTGCAGGTCTCCCTCGAACAGGTAATAGGTTTTCCGGCCCCGCTTTTCCCTTTTTATGCCCATTAAAGGGGGAGCAAGATCCTCCCCCATTTCCTCTTCTTCCTCTCCCTCTTCTAAGTCCTCCCCCCGGGCCAGGGGGTCGAAGAATAGCTCCAGCTTTTCAATATACCTGTAAACAGTCCTTTCGCTGGGCCTTTTCTCAGTAGCCTCTTCATAGGCTTCCCTCAGGTCTTCAATGGTGGCTCCTCCACCCGGAGTCTTTTCCATGATCTTAAACATAATCTGGAGATAAGCCCTCTGTTCATCTCTGGTCATTTTTCGGCCCCTTTCCCGGTTCTGGTTTTAAAAACCGATTGTTTTCCTGCCCATCCTTTTCAGATTGTTGTTGATATCTCTATCCTCTAAAGCCCTTTCAACATCCTCTACTTTAATTAGATTTAAAGCCCGGGGATTTCGCTCCCCTTCTGCAAAAAGTCTCTGGGATTGTTTTAATTTTAATCGTTCAATTATGTTACGGACCAGCCGCCCGTTGCCAAAATCCTTACCCGAGTTTGTCTTCGCCTGTTGGAAAAACTTGCGGAGCAGAGAATTTGCTTTTTCCTCGACCTGAAAATTATTCCCCAGGTGGTGCTGAAAAATGGCAAATAGTTCTTCCCCGGAGTAGTCCGGGAAATGGATTCGGTGGGCAATGCGTTCCTTAAGTCCGGGATTAATTTCCATCAATTTTTCCATTTCTTCCGGGTAACCTGCCAGGATTACAACCAGGTCATCCCTGTAATCCTCCATTAATTTTGTCAGTGTCGCAATTGCTTCAGGGCCATAATCCTGGTTGGTTCCTCCATCGAGTGAGTAGGCCTCATCGATGAAAAGAACATTGCCCCTGGTTTTTTTGATCAGGGACGAGGTTTTTATTGCAGTGTGGCCGACATAAGCTCCAATCAAATCGCTTCTGCTGGCTTCAATTAAATGCCCCTGTTCCAGGACCCCTTCTTCTTTCAGGATCTCTCCAATTATCCTGGCAACAGTGGTTTTTCCTGTTCCCGGATTTCCCGAAAATTCCATGTGCATGCACATTTCCGAGGTGGTAAGCCCCATTTCCTGCCTTCTTTTTTCCATGATGAAATAAGCGAGGATCTCTTCAACGGTCTTTTTCACATCTTTCAGGCCGACCATCCCCTGGAGGTTTTCCCAGGCAGATTCCTTTTTTATCTCCTTTTTTCTCTCGGGGTATTTTTCAAGAAGTTTCCGGCAAATTTCCGGGGTAACCACCGGAGCAGGTTGATCCTGGGAAAATTGAGTTGAATCCCCCATGAAGAAAAGCTCTGACATAATTTTCTTTAGGGTCCTCAGGTTATTAAAATTTTCCCCTGCCTTTTCCCGTTTAATTATTTCCCTGAGGATTCCTTTTGCTTTTTCCTCAAGGTCGATTCCCGCCTCAGCCAGGATTCCTTCCTGGATTTTAATTAACTCATCCAGGTCAAAATCGGGAAAATGAATTGAACGGTAATAGTTGCCTTTTTTCTCCAGGCTTCTTTTGATGTTTTCCAGGTTTTCGCTTGTTTTTTCTTCAACGAAAATATATACCACATTTGCTAGGTCAGCTGAAGGAAGTTCCAGCTCATCTGCAAGAAGTTTGGACCGGTAATTGCTCTTTTCTTTCAGGATAAAAACTCCATACTCCTCTACCAGCAAATCCATCCGGTGGAAATCCCGGGGTTCAATTTCAATATAATTGGGGCGGTCAACCAACCCCAGGTGAAAAAAAATGCTGCTCAAAAGGCCAAGAGCAGTGGAATAACCAAACCCTTCGTTTTCGTATGTAAAAATGTAAAATTGCGGTAAAATATTGTCTTTAATGTTTTTCGCCTTTAGAGTTCTGATGGCCTTTTCTTTTTGGATGATTATTTCCATTTCTTTTTGGAAATCACGAAATCCCAACAGCTGATTTATCTTTTCAACTGCTTCTTCTAAAGAATATTCCGGTTGAGCTTCCCCGCCACCAAGTTCTTCAAACATTGATATCCTTCTTCTCCGGTTTTTCGCCTTATCTTCTATTCTGAATTCTCGGGCATCACCGGAATCATAAAGCTGGGGGTTGTTTTTCTTGAGTTCTTTTATGGTCTCTTCACATTCCTGTCTATCAATCTTTTTTACAGCTTTCAGGGAAAAAATTTCTTTTATATCCTTATTCCCTTCAATTTCTCCGCCCCACCCATAATCCCGGGTCAAAACTTCCAGAAATGATTCTACAGGACTGATATCATCTTCTTTGATTTCATTATCGGGATATTTTAGTAAAATTTCCAGGCCTGTCTGGCTGCTGTTTAAAACTAAAAGGTATTTTTCTTTATCTTTTGAGGAGTTAAATTCATCTTTGGCCCGCAACAAATCATTTACTAAATTACCCTTTTGTTCCCTTCCCCCGGCTACCTTTTCATTCAGGGCCAGGGTTATCTTGAAAAAATTTGCCATTTGATTTCCTCCCCTCCGAAGTCAGGTAAGGAAATGTTAACACTTTTATATGACACCTGTATGTCAGTTAAAAGAAAAAGCAGGAAATCATTTTTTGATTTCCTGCATTTTTTCTTATCTTATAACTTTCTTTGGGCAATCCCTTAAAAGGATTTCGAAGCAGCTTTTCTAATTAACTTTTTAAAAAGGTTTTTCCCTTATTTACCTTGTCTTGGGGTGATATTTTGTCCGAGTTATGATTGTCGGTATATTTCTTCGGAAATTTCCCTTCTAAATAATGGTTTTTGGTTAGCAAAAACAACAGATACTGGTTTAAACTTAACCCTTCTTCCTCAGCTCGAAAACTCAATATTTTATGCAAACTTTTGGGCAAACGGAGAGTGAATTTCCCACTGAATTCTGTTTCTCCAAATTCCTTCGGAGCAGGAATTTTCTTTCCTCTTTCAATTGCAACCTCCAGCCAGGCTTTGATTGCATCCCGAACCATGGCCAATGCTTCTTCTTCTGTTTCACCCCCACCAACACACCCGGGTAGTTCCGGTACTTCTGCACCCCATTCTATCTTTTCTCCGTCCAGGTCTTCAATCGGATATAAAACAACCCGGTATTGTTTAGCTAGCCTTTCAATATTAATATTTTTTTCCACTTTAATCCCTCCCCAAACAATCAATTTTTATTTTTATGGAATCAGCAACCATTTTACATAAGCCTTTTTTAGATGTTTTCCCTGGTAGGAAATAGTTATTTGATAGGGTTCTCCCCAAATTCCAGGCACATGATTTGGATCCAAAATATTTTCTAATTGTGGGTTAAAATAAATGTAATGACTGCTTCCCCCAAAACTTTGCCGCCTTACAAAACCATGATATTGAAGTAACCAGTCTGCATCTTCAAAGGGAATATTTGCTGATATTTGTCTGTTCAAAAATTTCCTAAGCAACTTTTCTGCTTTGCTTTTGGACAAACCATTTCAGCCCTTTCCGTATTATTATAATACCATATACAATACCAAATTCCTTTAAAAAGTTTAACCAGTTCACCCTAAAAACTCACCTGAAACTAATCAATTCATTTTTTAAATTCTTCCTTAATTTGGAAATCACTTTTCTTTTTTATTCTCTGTCCCTGGGTCGAAAAACCATAATTTCTTAGACGTGCTTACGTCAGATTTTAAAATTATCTTCCCAATTAAGCATTAGTTCTTTAATAACGGGATTTTCTGGCCTTTTTTGTAACTACCACTGTCGAACAGGAGCCTTATCAAGCTTTTCCCTTCAAAATAATTTTTCCCCTATTATTTTCTGTTAGAAAAAACCCCGGAAATATTCCAGGGTTTCTGACTCTAAAATTTATCTCTATTTGTCGCGGTATTTGGTCAGAGGTTATTCTACTGGTTTGGGAACAATACGAACTGTTGATGCCCCGATCAGCTACGATGATTACATTTCTGATCCCAAATCTTTGCCTTATTTTTTTAGGGTTTTCTCCAGGGTATAGCCTTCGAAGGTGTTTCCGGGGAAGAGGTCGTAACCTATTGGCCTTCCTTCACAGTCAATTAAAAGCCCCAAAACAACCTGAACTTCTTTAAACCTGGCATTCTTGCTGTAGCCGAAATCTTTCAGGGTGGCTGCCTTCACACTCTCAAAGTGAAAGGTTGTAACATAACAAAAAACCACATCAATCTTCCTGTAAAATAAAGACCGGTTCTTTTCGTTTAGCTTTTCTTCCGGGATAGTATTACTTTACCGCCAGGAAAGGGATAATCCTATATAAAAATTGACCTTATTTAAGAAAAATTGCCAATTCAAATTCTGGAGACGAAAAACTATTTTGGCTTTATTAGGGGGTTTGTGGCAACGAAAAGCTCTTTTTGGGGCTCCAACTTATAAACTCAAGAAAAAGTAAATGCAATAGGAAAAATAGAGCCACAGCGAGAAACCTTGTCTGTTATTAATAACAACACAAGATTTCGCTATGGCTCCTACAAATAAAAACAGCAAATCTACCCTTAAAAATTAAAAGTAATCCTTGAGATATGTCCGGTATAAGGGGAAGAGACCATTTAAGAGATCTAATTTTTCCTGGTTCATTGCTTTTAATCTGTCCAGTTTTATTGCTGTCGGAGGTTTTAAATATCCGGTATACATCTGGGCCAGAGAATTAATATTAATTTCAGCATCCGCTTCTGAACTCCCGCCTGTGTTGACCTTAATCTGGCCACCTTCAACTTCCAGGGTAAAATTCCCTTCATTCCAGGGCAGGAATGAATCTTCAACTTTCAGAGTGACCCTGCCTTTTAAATTCTCATCAACGGGAAAATCCTCTAAAGCCTTTTGAACATCAACTATTCGCACCATAGCCCCTGGAGTTTTTTCCTTTCGCACCGATTCGGGCTCACTAATCCGGTCCAGGAGCAGGTCATCCAGGGAAGCGTATAGATAAACTTTTTCCGCCTGAATAGCATGGTTAAAAATGAAATTAAGAAGCTGCAGGTAATGATCATCATCAGAGTAAACCAGTTCCCGGACGTGGAATTCCCGCAGCCCTTTCTGGTAAGGATCAGGGACAAGAGAATAGAGAATATATCCTTTAATTTCTCCTTCTTCTTCGAGAACATAACTATAAGCAGGAGACCCGGCGGAAAGCTGGGTTTGTTTTAGAACAAAGGCCTTCCACCATTCTGGATTTCGTTTTAGGGGAAGATTATAGTTGTTTACAAATTCATGATAGAGCTTTTCTGTGGCCGAAAAATCCTCCAGAGTAAACTCCCGGAAATTCTCCGGCCGAGGAGTATTGGGGAAATTCAATAAACGAATGGGCATAGTGTAATGGGTTAATTCCGTGACCAGGGAAAACCCAAACCGCCGATAAAGCGGGAAAGCAGCAGCCCATAGGGCAGAAAGATAAATTCCTGATTCTTTTTGTTCCTCCAGGAGATTGAAAAGTAAACTCTTGACCAGCCCTTTCCTTCTTTGTTCAGGAGGCGTTGCTATCTCGGTTATACCTCCTAAAGGTTTAAATTCTCCCCTGATCCTGGTCTGAATAGGAAAAAAGCATCCCACAGTCGCTAATTTCCCGCTGGAAAACATGCCTCTTCTCTCTCCAATACGGGGAGCCTCAAGTTTGTAAGAGTAATCGGGTCCTTTTTCGGGCAAAAAAGCATAATGCTGCATCCGGTTGTAATCCTGTTCCAGGCTCTCGGGAATTTTTTTATATTCAGCTACCAATATTCCTACCTCCCTTTAAGCTTGAGCTTAGGTGCCTCACTTTTTGGTTAATCCTTTACTTTACGTAAATATATATATTCAACTATCTCTCCCCGGCTCCTGCTTTACTTTTATACCCTCCTCCTTAAAATCGCCGTGGAGGCTTAACTGTTTTGCTTTTTTCCAGGGGAGTAGTCCTTCCATAAAGCGAACAAAAATTTGGGGACAGAACCCTGGGTAAACTACTTTATTTTTCCGATAACCTTCCTGGCCTTTCTTGCTGTTTTTTATGCTGTCGATACCATCCCTACTTCAGCAGTAGCCGAAACCATACAGTGAGGAATGTGCGGCCTCTCAGATTTTAAATACCTTGGTACAGGCGTTTTAAAATTAACATCTTGAAAGGCAAAGGAATTGCCGGATTTTTTCAGAATAATCATAATACTATTCCGTTTAATTTTTCAGGAAAAACCTTGTCTTTTTTTTCTAAACTCGATAGTTTTGTTTTTTTGAAGAAAGAATAAAAGGGAAGGAACTCATATGTTTATAAGAAAAAGGTTTTTATTTTTAATTGTGGGGTTAACCTTCATCATTTTTAACTTTTTTAAGACCGGGTGTTTTTTTAATCCAGGGATTGTTTATGCTGCCCAGGAGGAAATACCGTGGTTTTTAAAAATGAATATGAGTTTAGTTATAGACAGAAAGGCAATAGAAGGTTTTGCCGCTGAGAAAGGCTGGGAAAAAACAAGCAATCTGGCCAGGGGGGAAGCCCTGGCCTATTATGTTGAAGAAAAAGATCCCTGGAAACACAGGGTTATTGGAACCCTCTGGTCGCCGACAGTTTTGTGGATCGAGCTAAGGAAAAATGCTGAGTTATCTCTTGAGGATAGGGAAAAAGCTGAGAAAGAATACAGAAATCATGAATGGATTTTTAGTTTGGGAGTGCTTCACTTTACCCTTGAGCTTTATGGAGACACAGAAGAAAAAATCTCGATAAATAACCTGAATTTTATCTTAGAAGATTCCGAGGGAAACCAGTGGGGAACCGATGCAGTCGCTCAGGTTACTCCTCGTGGAATTGAGAAAAAAACCGGTCCAGACTATAATTATTACAAAAATATTTTTGATATCTTCTTTATTCCTTCTAATGGTAATCAAAATAACTGGCAGGGTTCTGAAAAACTTCTATTGCAAATAGTTTACAAGCATTCAATGAGGGAGGTAAGCCTGGAATGGGAACCTGATTATAAATTTTGTATTGAAGAACAATTCGATTATCACTTTCAGAAAAAACTGGTAGATCCCAACTTTGAAGGGGTCTTTCTCCGGGCTCTTGAAGTTTTAGATGAAAACACTGATATTTCTGATTCCCTGGAGATTTCTTCCCTGAAAACAGAAAGGTTTAATTTAAAGGATAATTTGTTTTTAGTATCGTCGCAGGGAAAAAACGAAAATTTTGTCGACCTCTTTATTAAGGTCCTGGATTTTTCCCCGAATGAAACCCACTTTTTTATTCAAATCGTAAAGAACTTTACTACCCCCTGGAGCACTTTTGCAGTTTGGGATGAAGCCCAACAGAAATTCAGGGCTTTGAATAGTGATTATCATTCTGCCGGAATACTTCCATATTATTTAAGTTTTAAGGCTATTGATCTGGAAAAAAATTTAAAAGGGGTAGTCCTTGATACTTCTTTCCGGCACCGAATGTCATATAAGGTTTTAATTTATGATGAAAGGGAAGGCTATAAAAAGGCATGGGAATTTTCAGGGGAAGGGTTCCTTTTTATTGACCCCGACCAACTTGGACTCCTAAAACACCACGAGTTTTCCGGCTGGGATCCCTCCTTTCCCATTACCATCAGGGGATATCCCACCTCCTTTTTTCCCGAGGTGCTGAGGGTTATGGAACATACTTACATTTGGGATAAAGAAAAACACTCCTTTAATGAAGTTGAGCAAACCGAAATATTTAGCCGGGTTTCGGTAATAAATCATTTTCTCAAGGCTTTAAAGGAGAAAGATTTCCCTCGAGCTTTAGAATTTATTAAAGATGGTTTTCCCCTCAAAGATAAAATAAAGGGCGAAAAAATCAACCTGCCCCAGCTTTTGGATATAGATAATTCTGATATTTATATCTATCAAATTGACGAATTAAAGCTGGGCGCATGGGATTTACCCCAGGTTGATCTTTTAGAAAAAATTGATTTTGAACCGCCTGACAGGCCTAATTTAATAATGGTGATGACAAAGCCGAAAGAGCAGAACGAAGAAACTACACTCTCCCCTGATGATATTATTAGATTAGCAGTCTGGGAATTTTCCCATACCCATCCCTGGAAAATTACGAGCTTTAAAATTTTTGACTTTTAAATTTCTCTCCCAAAATTTTATTAGAAGGCAATATTTTTGAAAAACCTTAATTACAACAATTATTATTGAGATTTTTTTATTGATCATTCTAAGGCCTTGACCCCGGAGAATTTAAAAACCTGCTAGTTTAACATCCACTTTTAAAAAGAATAGAAAAAAAGCAGGATTCTAAAGATCTTATTTTGAGTACAGTTGCTGAAGCAAAAACAAAAATTGAAACTCATTTTTCCCGCCTCCTTAACGGGAAATTCCTCTCTTACCAAACAGCCTTTCTCTTGAAATTGACCCTCCAAGTAAAATTAGTAGAGGGATAAGTCTAAGTTAAACGATTAAGATAATTCAGCACTAATTATTTGGGAACAGTTAAAAGAAAAAATCAATCCCTTCCCCAACAGAAGTCGAATCCAAATGGAAAGTGTTCAGTTCTTAGAGCTTCGACATCAAAATACTTTCGAAAGCTAATAGCAAGGGTCCGATCTCCATCAACTCTTTCCAGTTTTCCATCTTCCAGATACAGAGCACTGTCAGAAATCTTTGTAAAACCTAAATTTTTATAATAGTTTTCAAGTTGTTCCTTATCGCAACAGAGAATAGCAAATTCCAGTTCTTGATCAGCGAGATCAGAAAGAACTTTCTTTATCAGAATACTGGCCAATCCTTTTCCCTGCAAATCCGGATCAATACAAACCCCTCCCAAAAGCCAGCCCTCGAAATATTTATTGTTAACCACAAACCAGCGCCTCTGCACTGCCGCATGGCCCAAAAATTTGTCAGGAGATCTCATTAACCACCGCTGGTTAACTGGAAGGGGAGGACCATCTCCTCCTCCAAAGGCGGCTTTGAGAAGATCAAGGATTTCCGTTTCAGGTGAATTCTTATCATTAGGGCGATGTTCAATACGGGTTTCTGGGGGTAATTTATCTAAAAACTCATTATTTTTCGGCACTTTTAAGCTCTCCCCCGTTTAATATAACCAGGAGCCCCCGGATCATTATGGCCCTCCCCATATAACTTTTGGGAGGGATAGTACTCGGCGTATAGTTGTATTCTTCCTGCGACTTTCTCATCTGTAAAGCTAGCTATAAAAGCAAGGGTCATATCAATACCCGCTGAAATACCTGCCGCGGTCCAAACCTTATCATCTCTTGTGAACCTTTCCTCAACAACTTCTACATCTCCCAGTTTACGAAGCCTATCCAGGGAACCCCAGTGAGTAGTAGCTCTTTTCCCGGAGAGCAACCCGGCCCGCTGGAGTAAAAAAGACCCGGTGCAAACGGATAATACTGTTTTAGCTTTTTCCCCTTTTTCGGTAATAAAATTAATTATTTTGGGGTTATCAACTTCCTTTCTTGTGCCCCGGCCTCCGGGCACTAAAAGGAAATCCAGGTCGGGACATTCATCGATGGTCACATCGGGAACTACAGTTAAGCCTTTGGAGCACTTAACCGGTTCTTTGCTCTCGGCGATAATTAAACAATTTTCCGGACCACCTTCCCGGTCACTCCAGATCCCAACCATTTCCCAGGGACCAACAAAATCAAGTTCTTCTACATCAGGGAAAATCAAAATTCCAAAATTCAACCAGATCACTCCTCGTTAACAATGTCTTGAGCCAAAAATAAAGATGTAGATGTTCTTATTCAATAGGCTCGGGTTCCTGGAATAATATATAAGGATTTTCCTGAGTTCCCTCCCCTTCAACAGCAATTGTTTCGGGGCTTATATTCAAGGCAGGAACCAATCCAATTTCATTATCTAAGGGAAAATAGGTTCCAATATAGCCTCCATGGTAGGTTTTTGTTCCGTCTCCAACCACCAGGAGAAAGGAAAAATTGGTTGGAGGAAATGCTGTATTTAGCCAGTATTTATGATTTTTGTCGGGCGAAAACCCATGGGCTTCAACAATCCAGGGAAATCTTTGGACCAGCTCGGGGGTCGGCTTTTTCAAAATACTCCATCCCCGGTCATAGACAAAAAGTTGAAGTTCTGGAGCCCCCAGAAGAAATACCCTATCTGTAACCTCTTTATAATAAGCCTCTGCACTGTTTGATACTAACTGACCGGTCCGAGGCGTGTACTCGTATGTTTTTGTCCCCCCATCCCGAACCTCAATATCCAGGTTCCCAATATATACCCGGTGGGTGTGGGAAACAATAACTTCAATTTCTTCTGGAGTGAAGTTTGTTAAAAATCCTGGGAGGTTTTCATACCCCTGGGGATAAAAAAAGCCATCAGGGTGGCCCCGGGGTGGATTGTAGGGATAAATAACTTCCTCCTGGTCGCTGTTTAACCAGATTCTTATTGTGGATTCAGGATAATAATTGCTTCCCCTATCAAGTCGAGGTTGATTGGCCCTACCTCCCGGAGCATTTCCCCTGGGGTCAAAGCCCATAAGGGCAATGATCCGCTCGGAAAAAAGCATCTTGCTTCCATCCTGGTTGATGTTAATTACTCTCCATAAAATTGGTTCATCGTAAAACTCCCCAAACAGGACAAAGTCCCCAATATCTAAATTTGCATTCATTGAAGCCTGGGCAAAAGGCAGGCAAAAAAGCAACTGAACAAAAACAATTATTAGGACCTTTGCTAATTTTTCCAGGAAAATCACCTCTTTATTTTTGTCTCTCCTTCTTGGTATATAGGCTTATTTTTCAAATTTTCCAGATCCAATTATTTTTCTTTTTTCGAAAAAACCTCCACATGATTTCCTTCTGGGTCTGCAAACTCCAGGACCAGGTTATCTAAAATCTCTGTCAGTGGAAAAACAATTTTACAACCTCTCCTGACCA
>PWGV01000037.1 GCA_003554585.1 Halobacteroidaceae bacterium
CTTTTTAATATTGGGTTAAAGATAACTTTCAAGAAAAAACCTTCGTTATGTTAAGAGAAGAATGGTTTTCCTCATTAAAAACCAAACCCAAGCTTTTTGCTTCTTAATTTTTTCCTTCCCCCTATAAAGGTAATTTCTTCCTCTATTTAGTTTTAGTATTCTTAATTAGGGCCCCTTTTTTGGCAAATTCTCCCCAAAACTACCATTCCCAAACTCGCCCTGTTTCCTCCGCAAGTTTCCCAATTACCAGTAGGTCATTAATTTCCCTGGAATAATCAACAGAATAGGTTACTCCTCTCCGCTCGGGCAATCTTGCGAGCAGTTCCCCATTATCAACCTGCCATATTTTGATGAAATGACCCCTCCCGACGGTAACTACTACCTCTCCGTCGGCAGAAAAGGCTACATCCTTAACTACATCCCCGTGATCAATAACCTGCAGGGTATGACCAAAAAGAGGGTCCCAGATATGGGCAGTCCCATCATAAGAACCTGTAACCACCCTGCGGTGGACAGGAGAAAAAGCTGCTCCCAAAACCCCATCCTCATGCTCGGAATATTCCATTATCAATTCCCCGGTTTCCGGATCCCAGATGCAGGCTGTCTCATCGGAGGAGGCTGTAATTACTATACTGCCCCCGGGAGAAAATTCAATATCCCAGAGAAAATCATCATGTTCAGTAAATTCTGTGATGGTTTTCCCTGTTCTTACATCCCAGATGCGAGCAGTCCTATCCAGAGATGCTGAAGCTACCATTGTATCCTCTGAAGAAAAATCTACTGCCTGTACTTTTCTATTATGTCCTTTTAACACTCTTATCTCTCTACCCGACCTGGAATCCCAGATACGGATAGAATTATCTGAAGATCCACTTACCACCATTTCCCCTTGAGAAGAAAATTCAACAGAGTTAACTGGGCCCTCATGTCCAGTAAACTCGGCGGCAATTGCCCCGCTTAATGAGCTCCAAATAAAAATCCTTCCATCCGTTGCCCCACTCGCTACAAACCTATCATTGGGAGAAAAAGAAACAGTTCGAACCTGCCCTTCATGTTTAGGAAATTCAGTTACAACCGCCCCCTGCCAATCCCCTATCTCCATAAAAAGCTCAAAAATAAGCCTTTCCCAGAAACTATTTTCATCCGAGGCTTCAGCAAAACCAGCTGCAAACAACGAAACAAAAATCAGAAACAGCAATACCTTTTTCACCTAAAACCCTCCAGGGCTAATATTGTTCGGTTTAAGCTTATGCTCAAATTTTCTCTAACCCAAACTTCAATAGAAAAAGCAACTTTCCTTTTAGCCCATTTCTATTTCCCTACTAAAAAATTGCTTCTTACAAATCTACTCACAAAAACCTCCCCTGCCCAAATTATTAGGGGTGATTTTTTGACATATTTTTTCTTTGGCAAATTAATAATACCCCATCAAAGAGGGGTATTATCTAATGAAAATAATTATTTAAAAAATCAGAACCCATTGGAATACTTCATTCCTTAAGGGAAGAGCAAAGCTCAAAATCGAAGCAGGTTGTTTAAACTACGTTTCAGTCAGAAAATTAATAAATTAGTCCTGCTTCTTCGAATAAGATTTTATCAAGATAATTGCACCCGCTATCAAAAGCCCAATGGGAAAAAGGTTATTCAAGAAGATCCGCCCAATCCCGGTATCCAAACGTGTCACAACAAAAAGAAACAGGGTAAAGCCAAAGAGTGATAAACCAGGATATAGCGGCCAGTTTCTCCTTCCTTCCGAAGCATCTGATAGTTGCCGGTTGTGGATCAAATATACAAGAATGAAGGCCATGCCAATAAAAGAGAAAAAGAAATAACCCTCTATCCCCCATTGCTTCAGAGTAGCTTCCAGAAGAACAAAAAAGCCGAGCATAATTAAAATGCATCCGGGAATCAGAAAACCCACATTTCTCGAATCTGCTGTTTTTCCGGAGGCTAAATATACACCAAGGAAACCCCCGCCCAGAATCAAAAGGAGCCATTCTCCGCGAAAAATCCCAAGATTTGAGAGCAGAAAAAATAAACCAAGAATAATCAAAAGCCCACCAATCCATTTCCGATCCATACTTATTCCCCCATTTCCTAAACAACCTTCTTTGATATTATTCCCTGAAACTTCCTTTACTCACAGCATCTACCCCTGATCTACCCATAAGACCATGCAGATCCTTTTACTTCGAAATTTGCTTGCCCATCAAGCTCCTGTCAGCCAGTTATATTACTATTGATTTCCTTTTACTTCTCATTTAAACTTTTCCCCTTCGATGATATTCAATCCCGGTTAATTTTTTTGGAGAAGGACAGAAAACACTAATATTATTGAAACACTGAAAAATCATTTGTTTATTATCTCCATCAGTTCGGTGATTATTTCTTTTTCATTTTCCCCACAACTCGTATCCCCAATTGCTATGCCTGGTTTTGTTTTTCCGTGAAAATCACTACCACAGGTTAAGAACAAATTATTCTTCCGGGCAAATTTACTATAAAATTGTACCTGGTTCTCACTATGGTAACTGCTATAAACTTCTAATCCTTTAATTCCACAACCCACAATAGCTTCCAGCAAAGCACCATTTTCTTTAATATTTTTTCCGGGATGGGCAAGAACAGGTACTCCCCCCTTGTCTTCTATAACCTGGATAGCTTCCTGTAATTTAATAAATTCTACTTCAACATAGGCTGGCTTCCCCTGAGCACAGTAATCCCAATAGAAATTAACATACGGGTTATCGCTTCGGGGGCCGTTTTCATGATAAGGCTTGAGCAAGGAGTTTTTTTGCTCCCTATCAAATTGCAGGGCAGCCTCAGCAATCATTTCACCCGTAATTATTCCGTTCTTAGAAAGCTCGTCGATAACCTCCTCCGAAAAATCTATCCCCAATTCCCTAACCAGTTTTACTCGCTCCCGGGAAGCAGTTTTTTCCTGTAGGATTATTTTTTCTTCTATTTCATAAAATACTGGATCCCGGTAGTCTATCCCGTAACCTAAAACATGAAGGTCAACTGAATTAAAAGTGCAGTCCAATTCCACTCCAGGAATAATTTCTATATCCTTATTCTTACAATACATTTTCGCTTCGTGTATTCCCCTGACACAGTTGTGATCTGTGATAGAAAAATACTTAATTTTTCTTGCCAGGCATTGATCAACTAATTTTTCTGGTTCAAACTCCCCATCATTGCTGTATGAAGAATGAATATGTAAATCAATACAGCTCATTTTAAACCTCCCTATCCAATTATTGGTGCTGTTAAATTTCCTTCAGTTTGGCAAAACTCCCTGGATAAACGGAATGGAAAATAAAAGATAGAAAATAAGAAAGAGGGCAGGTTGGAATCACCCTGGATAAAAGCACTTCAACCTTACCCTCCCAGGTTTTTCCTCCAGGATTTTCAAGAGCAAATCATTTTTCTTTGTAAAATTTAATAAAAACATTGAACCCCAGTCTTTCCAGTTCAAACTGTAATAATTTGGCATCAAGCCAGGAATAATGACCCTCAAGGCAAACATGAAATAAACCGTCACTATATATTTCCGCAGTATACCCTGCAACTTTCAGCTTACCCTGTTCTCGAAGTGCGTTGTTCTTATTTTCAAAGGCCCCCACTTGAACCAGAAACAAACCGGGGTTTACCTCGGGATTTAATTTTTCTTCCTGCTCCTGGGGATTTAATTTTTCTTCCTGCTCCTGGGGCGGGGGGCTTTCTTCAGTTTTTTGCACAATTCTTACGGGAGTCCCAATTCGGACCATCTCGAATAGCTCTTCAACGTCTTTATTGAACATTCTGATGCAGCCATCTGAAACAGCTTTACCAATTGAACCAGGATTGTTGGTCCCATGAATCCCATAATTGGGCCAGCTTAAACCAAGCCACCTGGTCCCAACTGGATTATCAGGTCCGGGAGGGACCGGAGAAAGTCCTTTCTTTCCCCAGTCACGGGGATAATATGTGGGGTATAAGACCCTGCTCACAACCCTGGTTTCTCCCACCGGAGTGGGGTTAGCCATAGCCCCTATTGCCACAGGGTAATCCCCTATCTTAACTCCATCCTGGTAAAGATAAAGCCTGAAATTGGAAAGTTCAATAACAATCTCTCTTGTCGGAACCTCTCCCAAAGCAGAAAAAGGCATGAGGAGAAAACAAAAAAGGATTGGGAATACCAGAATAATTTTTTTTAACCCGAAAGCCATTTTCCTTCCCCTCCCCCGTGAAATTAAAAAAGGGTGTTATTTCCCCAGGCAAAAACCCGGCAGTTCCAACTTTTCATTTTATCATTCCAGGTTACCAAAATAAGGTTATTCTGATTTAATTATAACTTTTCCACAGCACCTGTCAAAGGAAACTTTTCAAAAAGAATTTTACCTTATCTCAGGGAAAAAGTCCACTAGAAACTGGTTTCCCCTGAAATTCTTTACTGATAAAAAACCAGGCCCCTGGAAAGCTCGAGGGCCTGGTTTTTTGATTCAACAACAACTCTACTTATATTGGGGCACTTGGCTTTTCTCCGATAAAATACTTTCTCTCTATTTGTTCTTTGCAATACTCAACACAGGAAGAGTAGCTTTTCCTGATATCTTCGTTAGTCCGCCAGCTTTTCTGTAACACGTTTCAGATTTTGCTCGGCCTGCTGGTGGTTCAATTCAACGGCACGTTCATAACTTTCCCTGGCTGCCTCCAGCTGATTGAGGTTTTCATAAACTATACCCAGGTTATTGTAAATGAAAGCCTCCTGGGGATCCTGCTCAACTGCCTTCTCGAGATGGGTTTTTGCCTCCTGAAAATCACCAGTCCTAATCAGAGCAAGCCCCAAGTTATTCAGAACGTAATAGTTTTCCGGGTTAATATCTATTGCCCGCAAAAAATATTCAATTGCCTTCTCATATTCCTCTCCCGCCATGGCCAGTAAACCCCGGGTATTAAAGTAACTTTCGGTAGTCGTTCTATTTTCTTCGGAAACCTGGTCTAACATCGCACTGGCTTCATCTAGGTGCCCTTCCCGGTAAAGAATGCGGGCGTAATTAACCAGGGAAAAGTAATTATCTGGACGTAAGTTGTAAGCCTGCTGCATAAACCGGTCCGCTTCTTCCAACTGGTCCCTCTGGAGATAAATCATCCCCAGATAGAAATTTGCCTCCCACCCAAACTCTTCTCTTTCCTTAAGTTCAATAAAAAGACTTTCTGCCTCCTGGAAATCTCCTGCAAAATAAGCATTTCTTGCCTGCTGTAGAAGATCTTCAGTCTCGCTTGCAAACCCACTGCTGCTAACCAGCAATATAATTGCCCCAAAAACTAGGGCTAAAATCCTTTTATTCTTCATAATCTTTCCCCCCAAATGAAATTCTTAAAATTAAAGAAAGGGTTTACAGATCGGGATGTCAACCATATCAAACCTACTGATGAAAACAGATTATAAATAATTATTGTTCTATTTTCTCCAGTTGCTAATCAATTACCAGCAGGCCAAGTGCTTTCAGCTGCCTTCTCAATCTCCGCCTGATGCTCAGGATCAGATCTACTGTTAAGATGCAGGCTACTGCCTCTAAAATGCAGGCAGATGTGCCCGGGGAAATTGTTATGGGTAATTGATTGTCCTCCATGAGGGTAACCGTTTATTGACCCAGCGATCAAATTACTCCCTATGGCGACAATAACCGCTCTCCTTTCCCAGCACCAGGATCCGCCGCAAATTCTCCGCAGGATATTGGTATCCTGGGCGGTTAAGGGTTCAACATCGGCATGATAGGTTCCCCCATATCTCTTAACCCGAAAACTCAGACCCGTTTCCACATCCGTTATTAGGGCTTCCCCTTCACGGGGAAAAAGCCTTTGAACTTCCTGCCAGTGCAGGTCTTTAACGGGCAAAACCTCTCCAACCCCGGGTATCAAGAGTTGGTCTCCCGGAACCAGCAAATCAGGATTGGAAAGATTGTTTATATCCCGAATATGGCTTACGGTGGTGTTCCACCTCTGGGCAAGGGCCCATAGAGTATCGCCTCTATTGACAGTATATAGAAAGGTTCCCCGTTCGCTTTCCATTGCAGTCCATGTTGCGGGGCCGGCTACACCATCAACTGTAAGGCCAAAGAAAATCTGAGCCTTTTTTACTGCAAGTTTTGTCTGCAATCCAAAATTCCCATCGGGTTGATCTGGATAAAAACCCAGAACAGCGAGCTGTTTCTGCAGATATTGAACTTTATCTCCCGTATCACCCTCAGAAAGGGTAGGAGGTCTTTCAAAAACAGCACTTGCTTGAATATTTCTATCCACCTTAACTTCTACCGGATTTGCTCCCCCGGAAAGGTCTCCACTCCAGTGGGAAAACCTAAAACCTGGTTTCTCCAGGGCTTTGATTCTTATTGTGTCCCCATGGGAGTAAGAATCCTTTTCTGGAGAAATCTCGTAATCTCCTCCGCCTTCAACTTTCAGGCTAACACTATATTCCCGGGGTGAAAAAACCGCAAGCACTTCCAGGTCGCGGTCTACTTCCAGGGTGGTCTTTGTTTCCCTTCCCGAAACATCACCTTCCCAGCCAGCGAATTGCCAGCCTTCTTTTGGCTTAACCTCTAAAACCAGACTCTCCCCATGCCGGTAGGTTTCTTTTTGCGGAGATACCTGCAAATCACCTTGCCCTTCAACTTTTCCTCGAAAACTGAATTGGATAGGTTCGAATACTGCCCGGACATTCGTATCATCCTTTATTTCAAGCTCCAGGGTATTCGCCACACCAGCAGCGTCCCCTTCCCATCCCTTAAACCTCCAGCCTTCTTTTGCCTCAACCTTTAAAACCAGACTTTCTCCATGTCGGTAGGTTTCTTTTTGCGGAGATACCTGCAGCTCGCCCTGTCCTTCAACTTCACCCCGAAAACCGTATTCAATGGGCTCAAATACTGCCCGGACCTCTTTGTTCCCATCCATTTCCAGGACCAGGGTATCATCCGGACCAGTGGCATCTCCTTCCCAGCCCTTAAATTCCCAGCCTTCTTCGGGTTCTACAGAAATGGTAGTAACTTCGCCGCGGGCAACTGAAAAATTTCCCACCCCTGGTTCCAGGACATTTCCACCTTCCGAGGCCTTAATTACAAGAGTTGCCTGGGGGGTATGGAAAATAAAGAAACCCAGCAAAAACAGAACTGGAAGCAAAATAAGGATACCCAAGAATTGAGGGTTAATATTTGGTTTTTTCCATGGAAAATTAAGTTTCCTACCCCGGGACCGCCCATATACCCTATTGTTTACGAAGTAACGGCTACCGCCCCGGGTTGGACGATAAGCGGTTTTTCTGGAGGAATTATTTTTTTCACCCATGGTAATAATATGTACCTCCAATCAATCCAAAATTCCTGATATTTCAATTTAGCTATGGGCCTTTCTGGGAGCTACTTCCTATCAACAGCTTATCAATTTTCTTATCCGAATCACTTTTGCTATTTCAATTTTTCCACATCTCACTATCTTTATTCGATATTAATTGCTTTCTTCCTTTTGCTCAGTTTAATTATAAGCATTTTTAACCAATCTCATGATCAAATCTTGCGGGGAAATTCACCGTGTCTTCTTCTTAGCCGGTTTCAAAAGTTCAGAAATTTTGCTCCAAATTTCTCCACCTCACTCTATTCTCGTTAATTTTTCAGTTTTATCCCAAAAAACCTATTTTTCTTGGTTAATCTTTCCTTTCCAGGCTATTGTATATTCCCTTTACCGGGATATTTTTCATATAAATATTGATTTGGGAATGATACTAAAACCCGAAAAAAATATAACAATTCTTGTTTCATCTACATCCCAGGCGGTCACTATTCAACAAAAGGGACCTAAATTCGGAAAAAAGTTGACGTGTCAACTATTTTTCAATATAATTATATGAAAATGGGGTGTGGGTTCAATGCTTTTGATCCGAAAAATTTGGTTGGACATGAAAGAAATTTTGCGCTTAGCCCGGCAAATTATAAATTCCGAGCTTGAGCCATTAAATCTTTCCGGCGCAGAAGGAGATTTGCTCTTTCTCCTTCTTACAGGAAGTAATAATCTTCAACAAGAACAACTTGCAAAACAACTTGATAAAGGAAAAGCTGCTGTATCGCGGACCGTTGCTTCCCTGGAAGACAAAGGGTATGTCAACCGGGTCCGAAGTAATTCGGATAAACGAGCTTTCAACGTCACCCTTACAGATAAGGCTTTCTCGGTTGGTGAGGAAATTAAAGATATTTACGATCAATTATATTTCCTTGTAAGAGATGGTATCCCTGATGAGGAATTTATTCATGTGGAATCTTTGCTTGCCCGGGTCGCAGCAAATCTTAAGTCTCAGGGGGACAAATGATGTTTGTTGAGTTTGCAACTGGTTTTGGGATATTACTTGGATATTTTGCAATCTGTTTGGCCGGAGCACTTCTCCTGCGCCGGTTTGTCGTATTGCCCAGGGAAGCCTTCCGCAAAACTTTACATCTTATTTTATTGGGTTCAATATTTATCCTGACATATGGGTTTCAAACGTGGTGGGTATCCGCGATCGCAGCAATCGTTTTTATAATAATATTTTTCCCGATTTTGGTCTTTGCTGAGCGAATTCCCGGGTATTCAAAACTACTTATAGAGCGAAAAAGTGGCGAAATAAAGAGCAGCCTGGTCGTGGCCTTTAGCATGTTCGCTATTCTGATTTGCGTTTGTTGGGGTTGGCTGGGTTTAAAATTTTTGGTGATTGCGTCCGTTCTCGCCTGGGGTTTAGGTGACCTGGCAGCTGCTTTGTTGGGGAAAGAATTTGGCCAAAATTACATTGAGGGAAAAATGGTTGAAGGGCGAAAAACCCTTGAAGGCACTCTCGCAATGTTCGGGGTTTCCTTTGTGACAGTTCTTGTTGTTTTACTTGCATATGGTCCTCTGGAAGGTTTTGGGTACGTTCCAATTGCCGCTCTAACCGCAGCCGGAACTACAATCGCTGAATTATACACGAAGAATGGAATGGATACTCTTACCTGTCCATTTACCGCAGCAGCAATAATGACTCCGTTAGTCCTTTTATGGGGGGTGTGACATTCTGAAATCAGGAGAGCGCACCCTTATTGCTTCTGTAATAATGAGTTCACCGGGTCCAATAGTTGTAGGGGTGGCGCTTTTTTTTGGCCGCTCGTCAACACAACTGGCTGACTTTATTCGCCGCACAGCTGAACTGATGGCTATTATTGTATCACTGGTTGTGTTCCGGATTCTTAATAAAAATATTCCCTCTGATCTTTCCCAAAAGGAAAAACTTGAACGAACCGCTAACTTATTTGTCGGGGCAGCAATGTGCCTTTCCGGCTCGGCTATTATTTTTGTCGCCCTGTTCTCACCGGCAATGGAAAGAGGCAACGTTATTCCAGGCCTCATTATTGCTACGTTGGGCACAATAGTAAACTCGTGGTTCTTTCTTCGCTACCGCCGGCTCAACCGGGAAAAACCGGATGCCATCTTTGCCGTCCAAAGCAAACTGTACCTTGCAAAATCCCTGGTTGATGCCTCTGTAACAACTGCACTGGCAGTCGTTACTGTAGCCCCGGATGCTCCCGCAACCTTTTATGTAGATCTGGGTGGTTCGATAATTGTTGGAGTATATCTAATTATGAACGGCATTATTACTATCCGAGGAAGGAGTATTGAGTCTGTCCACAATAAAACTATGGATATTAAAAATAGTATGATCGAGAAAGACCTGAGGGCTATGGGAATAATAATGAAGATTGTTCCCAGGATTCTTTTTACTGAAACCGGATTGCGGCTGTTAAGTAAAATGCCGAATAAAATGGGGAGAAAGATAAAAAGTGATAACCTGCAGGTCGAGGAAAAGTGGATTCCCCGTAAAGATGGTTCCAAGCTACGAATTCGTATTTTTAAACCATTAGAACCCGTTGTAAATGTCCCGGGTTTTCTCTGGTTACACGGGGGAGGATATGCCCTGGGATCTCCGGAACAAGCAGCCAAAACAGCACAAAGGTTAAATAGAGCGAGTAAATGTGTGATTATCGCTCCTGATTACCGTTTGTCAACTCAAGCTCCATATCCGGCAGCTCTTGAAGACTGTTATCAAACTCTTTTATGGATGAAATCTCATGCCCAAGAACTGGGGATTAGAGATAACCAGCTTATGGTAGGGGGCGACAGTGCAGGAGGGGGATTGGCTGCTGCACTTACACTTTATGCCAGGGATAAAGGAGAAGTTGCTATTGCATTTCAAATGCCCTTATACCCAATGTTAGATGATAGAATGAGAAGCAATTCCTCCAGAGATAATAATGCCCCTGTTTGGAACTCCAGATCTAACTATAATTGTTGGAAACTCTATCTTGGTGAGCTGTTTGGCTCTGCAAATGTACCTTCCTATGCTGCTCCTTCAAGGGCTGCCGACTACAGCAACCTTCCTCCAGCCGCAACTTTTGTTGGTGAGTTAGAACCTTTCAGGGATGAAGTAATCCAATATGTAGAAAACTTAAGAAATGCTGGCGTTCCGGTTAATTTTCAAATATTTCCGGGTTGTTATCACGCTTTTGAACAGGTGTGCCCAAAAGCAGAAATTAGCCAGAAGGCGTTCGCTTTTATTGAGAATTCATTTAGGTATGCTGTAGAAAATTACTTTGCAGAACAAAAAATAGGGTAACCAAAAAATGCTGAAATTTCTGGGTGATTTGCAAGCCTGTTGAAGAAATTCGAACGATCCATAAAATCTTAGTTATTTCCTGAAAAATATAGATTCTACAGAAAAACTTAAAAGCCTGATTAAGATTTCCTTTGGGAGATTAATCAGGCTTTTTGATTTTGGAAAAATATTTTTACAGGGAGTGGAAAAGAAAAATTTTAGAGGTTAGCAAAATTACCAACAAGTACCCGAGTGATCCAATTTGCTGTCCGAATATTGCCGACATCCTGTCAAATGTTACTGAAA
>PWGV01000160.1 GCA_003554585.1 Halobacteroidaceae bacterium
GGAAGCCGAGAGGGGAACTTGGAACATAGTCTAGGCGAACCGAAACTGGCACCTCAGGTGGACAACCTTGCAAAAAGTGGGAAAGTCCAAAGGCTGGAGAACCTGAGTTGTTGTTACGGATGAGTTCAAGTTCTGGCAGGCAGACTTACCCGGGGACCATCCGTTTCTGTCCTTCTTAGAGGGTAAGCTCAAACAAGCGGAAACGCGAGGGAGAATTAAGCGGCAGCGGATTGCAGAATGCTCCCGTAGTAATGATAAGCCTTTGGCCAAGGAAAGCTGGCAACAGACTGGAGGAGAAAACCGAAGGGACATCATGCTTGGTCATGATGGGGCAAAAGCCTCGAAAGAGGTTTGTGCTGTGTGAAGGGGAGCTGGATAGTCAAAGCGTGCAAAGCTCAACCTGTAGCTGAGGCGGGAACCGAAGAGAAGGCTGAAAGCTGGAAGGGACGGAAGTGTTGGGGGTGACGAGCCTTCTGACCGAACCGCCCGTAAGGCAGAGTAAGGCGGTGAAACCGGCAAGATTGCCCCAAGGGCTAAAGACGCCGGTGAAGCTGTACTGAAGGGCTGCCACGCTGAGGTAAGGGGAGAGAAGGAGCACGGCGAAGTGGTGCAGTGATGGAGAAATGGTATAGCCTAATAGACAAAGTATACCGGATGGAGAACTTAGAAGAAGCATACCGGCAGGTACGCAGAAACAAGGGAGCTCCGGGGATAGACGGAGAGACTGTGGAAGCGTACGGGGAAAATATAGAAGAGAACCTTGCTCAACTTCATCACGACCTCAAAACCGACAACTATAATCTTGAAAAATGTGTTGTCGGAACTTTGTTCCATCATAGAGAATGATGGAGGAGACTATTCGGGAGCCGTGTACGCGGTCGGTACGCACGGTTCTAAGAGAGGAAAAGTCCCCGAATTATTCGGGGACTTACCTACTCAATCATAAAAAAACCCTCTTTCTGAAAGAGGGTTAATTGTGAAGAAAGTTTTGGAAGGTTTTTCTTATTTTATAAATAAGATTAAATGCCTGCGCCACAGTTAATAACTATAATTATATCATGCATTTGAACCTGAATATTTAGGTCATCCCTTCCCAGCCCGGAGAAAGTAGTTCCGCTATTTTGTTTTTCCAACCCTTTTATTATGTAGACCGGGGAGTAAGCAGTTGTAATTTCAATATTTGGAAACAGGCCAAAAGTCCAGTTGAATTCAGGATTTTTGAATTCCGGGGAATCAACCAGGTATGCAGATGTTCCCACTCCTTCACCGTTAGAACCTTCTCTTTTTAAGCCCCAGTAAATGATATTATCAGTTTTAGTTTCCAGGCTAAGCCTCTGGAGAGCAAATAAGAAAAAGAAGCTATCATCATTTTCTGGATATATTTCCATTTTTCCTACATCAATTGTTTCTTGTGGTTTGGCTACAAAGTTAGGATCCAAATCTTCATATCCAACCGGGTTATTGTTCCGGTAAATTTGAATCTGCAGGGAAATCGAGGTTTCGCTAATCGGGACTTTTATCGAGTCATAAAGGCCAATAAGTTGCGCTAAATCTTTATCTGCTGGTTGGTAAGGGTTTTGAGCGGTTGCATTTTGAGGGAACAAAAGAAAAAGAAGCAAGAGTAACAAAAAACTTCTAAAAAAACAAGTTTTTAACATAATTTTCGGACCTCCAGAGTTAATGTATTTCAGAAAAAATCAATAAATAATCTTATAACCCTATCCATTATTCTTTCTATTTTAAAATTATCCTTTATTATTTATTAAAAAAATTACCCTGGATGTAGGAAAAATGACTTAAACCTTTTCAAATATTAGCAGGGAGAACAAAAATCTTAAAGAAGTTAATAGTATTAGTCACTGGAAGAGGAGGTAAGTAATGGACTTAAAACAATTCATAGCAACTCTCAGTAATACCCCTGGGATTTCAGGGTTGGAAAAGGAAGTAACGAAGCATATTGTAACCGCCTGGGAAGAACTTGTTGATGAGGTTGAAGTCGATACTCTGGGCAATGTTATTGCCTGGAAAAAAGGCAAGGATAGTTCCAGTCCTCCCATTATGATAGCAGCTCATCAGGACGAGATTGGTTTTCTCGTTAATGAGATTGACAAGGAGGGGTTTGTTCGACTGGAACCGATTGGGGGGATTGATCCCCGCCTGCTTCCAGGACAGGAAGTTATCATCTGGGGTAAAGAAAAAGTTCTTGGGGTTATAGGAGCCAAACCACCTCATCTCCAGAAAGAAGAGGAGAGAGAGAAGGCCATTCCCCTGGATAAAATTTTTGTGGACTGTGGCATGAAAAAGAAAGACTTGGCGGGAAAAATCCGGGTTGGAGATCCCATTACCTTTAATCAGGAACTGGAATGGTTCAACGAACATGTTTGCACAGGGAAAAGCCTGGATGATAGAGCTGGAGTTGCTGCTTTACACCAGAGCTTACTGGACCTGAAAGACATAAAGCCCAACTTTGATGTTGCTTTTGTGGCCACAGTCCAGGAAGAAGTTGGGGTTAGAGGCGCAATTACAAGTGCCTTTAAACTTAAGCCTGCTCTGGGTATTGCAGTTGACGTGGGGTTTGCCCAAAGACCCGGGCAGGAAAAAGAACAGAGTATTGAAGCCAATAAAGGGCCTGCCCTGGGAATCGGACCCCACGTTCATCCGGATATTTTTGCCAGCCTTCAGAAAATTGCAGGCGAAAATGATATTCCCACCCAGTTGGACCCATCTCCTCACCCGGTAGGGACTGATGCTTATGCCATCCAGATGAGCAGGTGTGGGGTGGCCACAGCTTTACTATCTATCCCCCTGGCTAACATGCATTCCCCCCTTGAAGTTATTGATATCAGGGATGTCCGCAGGACCGGGAAATTAATCGCACAATTTTGTCAAGAGGCCGATGCCGAATTAGTGGAGGGATTGACATGCTTATAAAAGAGCTTACCGAGATACCAGGGATCGCCGGGCGGGAAGGTCAGGTTCGCAGTTTTCTGAAAGATAAACTTGCTTCCGATAAATTAAGTCTGAGTGTTGATGCCATGGGCAATATGTATGCTCGCCACGAGGTTGCAGACACCCCCCAGGTAATGCTGGCCAGCCATATGGATGAGGTGGGGTTCATGGTCATGGGCTTTGACTCCAGCGGGCTTGTAAAATTTGCTCCAGTTGGCGGAATTGATCTGAGGGTAGTGGTTGGGAAAAAAGTATACGTTGGCGAGAATAAAACCCTGGGTATTGTCGGGGCCAAACCCATTCATCTCCAGAAGAAAAATGAGAGAAACAAGCCTTTTTCTCGCCAGGAACTATTCATTGATATAGGAGCGAGCAGTGAGGATGAAGCAAAAAATAAAGTGAAAATAGGAGACCAGATTACCTTTTCCACCAGAACTGAATTTATTAACGACAGGGTAATGAAGGGTAAGGCTTTTGATGATAGGGCTGGTTGCACCGCTATACTGGAAATCCTTAAGAGCAAACCTCCCGTTAATGTTTGTGGTGCTTTTACAGTCCAGGAGGAAGTTGGGCTGCGCGGTGCAGGTGTGGCAGCAAGTAATGTTAAACCAGACCTGGCTATTGTCCTTGAAGGCACGACTGCTTCTGATGTTCCGGAAAGCCCAGAACACCGATATTCAACTACCATGGGAGAAGGACCAGCAATTACACTGATGGACCGGTCTTTTCTGGCCAACCAAAACCTGAATAAAAGGGTAATTGAACTGGCTGAAAAAGAAGGCGTACGTTATCAATTGCGTCGCTCCAATATTGGAGGAACAGACGCCGGCCGGATCCACCTGGTAGAAGAGGGGATTCCCACTATTGGGCTCTCTCTTCCCTGCCGATATATTCACAGTCCTGTATCCCTTTTAAACATGGATGATTGGCAGGGCATGGTTGACCTGGTAAAAACAATTTTAAAGGATATTGCCGAAGGAGGGTTCCCCCTTGGAAAGAATTATTAAAAAATTAACCGAAACCTATGGGCCATCGGGCCGAGAGGATAGAATAAGGGAAGTGATAAAAGAAGAAGTATCCAAGCTTGCCGATGAAATCCGCACCGATTATCTCGGCAACCTGATTGTCCTAAAAAAAGGTACTGCTTCCGAAGAAACAAAACCCGTTATGCTAGCTGCTCATATGGACGAAATCGGGATCATGATTACTCATATTGACAAGGAAGGATTTTTGCGTTTTACCAACGTGGGAGGGCTGGCCCCGTCCAGGTTAATTGGCGGGAGGTTTGTTCTTCCATCCGGGCAAAAAGGAGTTATCTTTCACGAACCCCTGAAAGAACTAAAAGAACTGGACCTGGAAAAAATGTACCTCGATATTGGGGCGGAAACCCAGGAAGAAGCAAAGAAACACGTAACTATTGGAGATATTGCAGTAGCCGATGAGCCCATGGTTAGCCTGGGAAATCGCCTGATTGCCAAAGCAATGGATGATAGAATCGGCTGCGCGGTTTTAATTGAGGCTTTAAAGAAATTAAAAAATAATCCCAACGATATTTATTTAGTTTTTACTACCCAGGAAGAAGTTGGTATCAGGGGCGCTAAAACTTCTGCTTTCGGCCTGAATCCCGGTTTGGGGATTGCAGTTGATGTAACCATGACCGGGGATACCCCTGAAGCAAAGAAAATGGATGTTAAACTGGGTGGGGGAGCGGCAATTAAAGTTAAGGACAGCTCGATGATTACCAGTCCAATCGTTAAAGATAAAATGGTTGAGATAGCAGAAAAAGAAAATATTAAGTACCAGCTAGAGGTGCTTTCCCGGGGCGGAACCGATGCCGGGGCCATTAATTTAACCAGAGAGGGTATTTTGGCAGGCTGTATATCAATTCCCTGCCGTTATGTCCACAGCCCCGCGGAAATGGTTGACAAACAGGATGTTGAAGCAGCAGTTAATCTGCTGGTAAAAATGATAGAAGAGAGAATTGATTTTTAAAACAACAATTGCCTTTTCTCCTTTCAGGCAGCTTAAAATATTAAAAGGCTAAAGCCAGAACTGGAGATTAATAACCAAGACCACCGTGCAAGGAGGCCGGAAAATGAGAAATTTTTTTTACAATGCCCGGGTTTATAACGGAAAAGATGCTGAGCAGCTTTATGACAGTGTACTTGTCCGGGGAAATAAAATAGAGGCAGTTGATCGCAAAGAAAACTTAGAACCCCCTCTTGACCGGGAAACCCAAAAAATTGACCTGGATGGAGCAACACTAACACCAGGGCTAACTGACGGCCATACTCACTTTTTGATGCATTCTCTGCAGCTTCTCTCTTTTCGATTTGGCCACTGCAAGAGTTTAAAAGAAGCTCAAGAGTTAGTTTCCTCTGGAATAAAAGAAAAACCCCGCATCGGGGGCTGGCTTTTAGGAGGAGGCTGGGACCACAATTTCTGGCCGGAAGGGTTGCCGGTTAGGAAAGACCTTGACGAAGTTACCGGTAATGTACCTGCCGCTTTTTTCAGTAAGGATCACCATAGCCTCTGGGTCAATACCGCGGGGCTGGAAGCTGCAGGAATTACTGCTGATACTCCGACTCCTGCCGGCGGGGAAATCGTCCGGGATGAAGAGGGCTGGCCAACAGGAATCCTAATGGAGAATGCTTACGACCTGGTTTTGGAAAAAGTTCCGCCCCCAACCCTTGAAGTGGCAATTCATGCCCTGCAAAAGGGAATGGAGGATTCGACCAGCAGGGGCCTCACAGGTGTTCATTCCTTTGAGGGATTTAGAACTCTCCAGGGATTGCAGCAACTGAATCGAATGGAAAAATTAAAAATGAGATTTCTGCTTGGCGTTCCTTCTTCTCAGCTTGATGCTGCAGTAGGTTTGGGCATTAGTTCAGGGATCGGGAATGAATACCTGCGAATTGGTCCCGTTAAGTTATTTCTGGATGGGGCTCTGGGTTCCCAGACTGCTGCCCTGATTGATCCCTATACTTCCAGACCAGACTACCGGGGAATTCCTACAATGGAAGAAGAGGAATTTCAGAAGCTGGCAGAAAAAGCAATTGGAAATGGTTTTGCGGTCGCTGTCCACGCTATTGGGGATAAGGTAAATAAACTTGCGGTAGATGTTATAGAGAAAAATCTGGAAAAAACCAGGTTCTTTGGTTTAAGGCACCGAATTGAACATGCCCAGTTATTAAGACCAGAAGATATTGCAAAATTTGGTCCTTTGAACATTATTCCCTCCATGCAGCCAGTCCACCTGAGAAGCGACCAGGAACTGATTGACAAGCACTGGGGAGAAGAGCGGGGAAAAAACGCTTTTGCCTGTCGAAGCCTGATTGATTGCGGAGCAGAACTGGTCCTGGGTTCAGATGCCCCGGTGGAAAGCATTGACCCTGTTGAGGGAATGTATTTTGCAATTTATCGGCGGGGCAAAACCATGGAACAGGCTCTCACGCCAGGCCAAACCCTGCGGGCTTACACCTATGCTCCAGCCTTTGCTTCCGGGGAGGAAAAGATTAAGGGAACAATAGAACCGGGTAAACTGGCTGATATGACAGTTTTCAGCAATGATTTTATGCAAAATCCCGAGGGGCTTCAGGACATGGAAGTTCTGGGAACGATTGTTGGCGGGGAATTTGTATTTAAAAAGTAATCAAAAGGGGTCGTCCCTGATTAATAAAGGGATGGCTCCTTTTTCCTTTGGCCAGTTTTCTGCCTTTTTTTCACACTGGGGGCAGTTTCCCCTCGGAATGTAAAGAAATTCTCGGCTGGAAAAACAAGTGGACCTGATATGGATTAAGCCCCTGCATTTAGAACAGGGGTAAAAGGTTTCTTCGCGTTCTTCCGCAAAAAAGGCTTCGTCGTAAAAAAATGAGATGTTTCTCTGCAGGGGTCCATCCTTATTTTCTTCCAGTTCGCGAGAGCTTTCTTCCCGAATTCTTTTTATTTCTTCCAACCTCCTGCTTATTTTCCCCGAGTAGGGAGGAGGAGAGATTGAATAGCCCGGTTGGGTTAACGATTTAACCAGCGGGGGGAAAGATAAGGGAAGGGCGAATTCCAAATCGTAACCCCCTTCGATTATAGTCAAGTCCGGTTTTATGATCAGGGAGATCAGAGCAAGGATTTGATCAGAATAATTTAAAGCGGAAAGATAATCAGCCCTGTGACCATCAAAGCCTGTTACGTGAATGATGAAATCCGGGGAAAAATTTTCTGCTTCGGGCATTATTAATTCGGTTACAGCCTGGTATAGGAAGGAATCTCCTGCCCCCGGGGGAAGCGGGATATTATAGATGTTATTAAAAACCCCGGTAACTTCTGGGAAACCGGTCCCGGGGAAAATTGTTTGGCCGTCCTGGTGAAGAGAAAAATGCTTGACCCGGGGCTCGTAAAAAAAGAAATCCTCGTTCCCATCCCCGTGATGGGCGTCAGTGTCTATTACTACAAGCCGCAGACCGGGTCTGGTTTTTAATAGGTGAGCAATTCCAATAGCATCATTGTTTATTGTGCAAAAACCCCGGGTACCATAACTGAGTCGGGGGGAGTGGTGGGCTGGTGGGCGAGCAAGAATTAAGGCGCGCTGGTTTTCCAACAATTTAGCACAGCCCATTTTGACAGCCCCTGCTGCCATTTGATGGGCTGGGTCCAATTCAGTTTCAGGACTTAAAAATTGGACCTTTTCAATTTCCGACCGTCCCAAAGGAAGAGGAGTTTGTAGCTTGAGTTCAAAATCCTGGATTATTTTTTTAAATAATTCCATTCGGTCTGGACTTTCGGGGTGCCTCCGATGGATAATGTAGTCCTGACCTGGAGACCAGATTAAGTTTAATTCTTTTTGTTTCATTTTGCCACCTTCCCTCTAAAAGTAGACATCACCGGTGATAAGTGATAAAATTATTATTTGGAGCTAAAAAACAGGATTGGATGTTTGCAATGCCAAAATTAACTGAAATGGATATCAGAAAAAGCGTTATAATTTTAGCTCTACCAGTAGTTGCCCGCATGTCACTACAATCAATTGTTGGCCTGGTTGATACTGCCATGGTCGGTAGAATTGGCCCTGCAGCAATTGCTGCAGTCGGCCTTTCCAACCAGATTGTTTTTTTCCTTATTGGCATTATAACCGCTTTCTCTATTGGGACCACCACCCTGGTGGCCCAATTTATTGGAGCGGAAAAGAAACGAAAAGCCCAGGAAGTCGCCATTCAATCCCTGATGGTTACCCTCTTACTTTCTGTGGTAATAGGTCTTTTCGGTTTTGTTTTTTCTTATGAGATCACAGAATTTTTAATAAGCAGGATGGAAGAGACAGACCTGGATGTAGTTGCCTACGGGGGTATATATTTACGGATTATTTCCCTTTCAGTACCTTTCTTTTTCAGTTTAATCCTTTTTAATGGTATTTTCCAGGGGTCAGGGGACATGAAAACTCCCTTAATTATTATGGCCATAACCAATGTATATAATGTTGTGATGGATTACTTTTTGATTTTTGGGATAGGGTTTTTCCCTGAACTTGGGGTTAGGGGGGCTGCAATTGCCACGGGGTCAGCCCGGGTTTTTGCAGCAATCGCCGCTTTTCTACTTTTACTCAGGGGGAACCATTATTTTAAAATTTGCCTGTCCCGGGCTTCCATGCAATTGCAGGTTCCCCTGATTAAAAGTATTTTAAAAATTGGTGTCCCCGCAGCAATGGAACAGCTAATTCGATCTAGTGGGCAAACTCTTTTAACCATCCTTGTTGCAGGCTTGGGGACCATACCTCTTGCTGCCCATCAGGTTGCAATGCGGGGGCTTTCCCTGGCTTTCATGCCAGCGTTTGGTTTTGGCCTGGCTGCTACAACGCTGGTGGGGCAGAACCTGGGAGCAAGATTCTTTTCAAGGGCGGAGGAAAGCGGTTTCGCCGCCAACAGGATCGCCATGCTGGCTATGGGAATTTTAGGGGGAACTTTATTTATCTTTGCTCCCCAATTTACGAGACTTTTCATTGCTGATGCCGAGGTTGTTTCCCAATCGGCCCAGGTTTTAAGGATTGTTGCCCTGACCATGCCCTTTTTGGGTTCAACTATTACCCTTGCGGGAGCACTGCGTGGTGCGGGAGATACCAAATGGGTAATGTATATTACCGCCTTTGGTGTCTGGGGAGCAAGAATCGCTCTTTCCTATGTTCTGGCCTTTATTTTTAATCTGGGGCTATTGGGGGCCTGGCTGGGTCTGTCCGCAGATTTTCTAATCAGATTTTTCCTTACCCTGATGCGTTTCCGTTCGGGGCACTGGAAAAACCTGGCCGTAAAAGTAAAGCCCAAGGAAAAAACCGTAGGTTAGGAGGAACAAACTTTGAACAAAGAAAAACTTGCCCTTTTAACCTGGATTGTTTTGCTCGCAGGACTTCTGATTTCTTTTTTTCATCGTTTTGCCTTTGGCGTTGTGGCTTCGGATATTGGGGGAGCCCTTGGTCTGACAGGTGCCGCAGTTAGCAATCTGGGAGCAGTTTATTTTTATGTGTATGGTTTTATGCAAATTCCCTCGGGGCTATTAATCGATAAAATTGGCCCGAGGCGAATTTCCGCCCTGGGGATGGCTGGAGCGGGACTTGGCTCGCTTATTTTTAGTTTTGCTAATAACTATTTTCTCGCTTTCTCCGGCCGACTCCTTGTAGGGCTGGGGGTTTCTGTAATTTTTCTTTCCATCCTGAAAGTCCAGTCTACCTGGTTCCCCCCCAGAGATTTCCCCCGTCTAACCGGGATTACTTCTGCAGTGGGGAACCTGGGTGCAGTTCTGGCTTCAGCTCCTTTTGCCTTAGTTGTTATCGCCCTGGGCTGGCGGAGCACGTTTTTGGTTTTGGCACTTATTTCCTGGCTTATTGCCCTGGGGATTTACCTTTTAGCCCGGTTTCCCAGGCCTGATAGCGGAACAAGCGGGGATACTGAAAATGCAAAAAGCCTGTGGGAGGGGTTTTTAGGAGTAATAAAAAATCCAAAAACCTGGCCCAATTTCCTGACCATTTCGGGACTTATGGGGACAAGTATGTCCCTGGCGGGAGTCTGGGGGGTTACATACTTGATGCAGGTTCAGGATTGGAGCCAGGATCGAGCTTCATCCTATATTCTTCTGGTTCTTCTTGGTTTGTTGGTTGGTTCTCCTGTTTACGGGATTTTGGGTTCCCGCTGGGGCAGGGTAAAACCAATTATTAACTTTGGAGGGGCGGTTGCAACTTTAATCTGGGTTCTAATAGTATTTTTCCCTGGTCTTCCCGGCTGGTTATGGCCCTTCCTTTATTTTGGAGTTGGTTTTTTCTCGATAGTATTTTTACTTTGTTTTTCCAATGTAACCCAGGTTAACCCCAAAAGGTTTTCCGGTATTGCAACCAGCGTAATAAATTTCGGCGCTTTTAGTTTTGGTGCAATTATAACCCTGATAATTGGCTATATGCTTGATAAAAGGTGGGAGGGAGAGTTTGTTGAAGGTTTCCGTCTTTATCCCCTTTCTGCATACCAGGAGGCTTTTACTATCTTTATAATTTTTGCCCTGGTAGGTTTCTTGGCTTCACTTTTTATTGTTGAAAAAAAGGAGGGTATTTCTTGACAATGACTGAGAGAAAACTTATTGCTTTTGATCTGGATGGGACGATTTTTGAAACAGAGGAACTGGCAGTTTTCGCGGTTCAAAAAACTATGGATAAATTAAAAAAAGAAGGTTTATATTCCCGCCCCAAACCGGAACGGGAAGAGTGCCTCTCCGTTTTAGGGATGATCAGCGAAGAAATTTGGGATTTCCTATTGCCGGGGTCCGACAGGGAAGTCCAAAACAGGGCAGATCAAC
>PWGV01000158.1 GCA_003554585.1 Halobacteroidaceae bacterium
TTAACCACCGAGTCGCAGGTTCGAGTCCTGCTCGGGGAGCCACGGGCCCATAGCTCAGTTGGTCAGAGCCACCGGCTCATAACCGGTAGGTCCCTGGTTCGAGTCCAGGTGGGCCCACCATAGCGACTAAAAAACCCCGCTTAAGGCGGGGTTTTGTTTTGGAAAAAATAAAGAGGAGAGATGTACAGGTGCTTCCACTTCGCTTGCAACAGATTATGGACATGTTGCTGCCCTACCGAAGTACTGCTGATATAGGGACAGATCATGCCCTGCTCCCATGTTCGCTGGCCCGCCACCCCTTTTGGGGGGGGCAAAAAGTAATTGGTACTGACGTGGCCTTGGAACCCCTGGAACGAGGGCGAGAAAATATTACCCGCTGGGGATTATGGGACAGAGTTGAGCTTCGCCAGGGATGGGGCTTAAACCCCATCGGGGAGCTGGAAGTAGATCAGGTCATTATTTCCGGTCTCGGGGGTAGAAAGATAGCCAAAATAATAAAAAAAGGTGGCAGGGAAACGGGAGGCATCTACCATTTTTTTCTGCAACCCCATCGAGACGCGTTTTTTCTTCGCAAATGGCTTGTCGAGAGGGGCTGGGCTATAGTCAATGAAGAAATCGAAAAGGAAAAAGGAAATTTTTATTTGGCGATAAGGTTCGATCGGAGGGTTGAAGAAAGACGCTATTTTGATTGGGAACTGGAAATTGGGCCGATTCTAATAGCCAAAAAACCTCCCTTGCTTTCTGATTACCTGGAAGAAAAAGTGCAGGAATTCAACACCATACTGGAGAAGATTCGAGGAAGAAAACCAGGTCATCCCCTGGAGAAATACTGGGAAAAGAAAATTGATTTATATAAAGGAGTAAGGCAATGGCTATATCCACAAAAGAACTAATCAACATTCTCAATAACCTGTTCCCGGAGGAAAGGAGCGAACCTGGTGATAGGGTTGGTTTGCAGATTGAACCTGCAGTAGACCAGGTTAAAAAGATTCTTCTTGCCCTTGATCCAGGCAGGGAAGTTCTGGAAGAAGCAATAGAGCACAAAGCTGACTTGGTTTTAACCCATCACCCTCTTTTTTTTAAACCTGTGTTTAAAATTGGACGGAACGATGTTTGCAGGGCTTTTGTCCGCTCGGGGATTGGACTTTTCGTCGCCCACACCAACTTTGATCGTGATTTCCTTGCTCCGACCTGGGGTCAGGTTTTCCAGTTAAAAAATATTAAATCAATTGGACAAGGGGATGGTGAACAACTGTTTAAGGTTGTGATATTTATTCCTGATGGATATGTGGAAGAGGTTGCCCGGGCAATTTTTGCCAGCGGAGCAGGTTATATTGGAAAGTATGATCAGTCTTCCTTCCAAGCTGAAGGGAGAGGGACTTTTCGGCCGCAAAAGGAGGCCCGGCCTTTTATTGGCGAAAGAGGCCAAAGGCAAGACGTCAGGGAAATACGCCTGGAAACCATTGTTCCCAGCAGATTTTTGGGTGGGGTTGTGCAGGCTATAAAAGAGAGTCATCCCTACGAAGAGGTTGCCTATGACATTTATCCCCTGGCCAACAAACCTGATTCCGGCCTTGGCATTATTGGAGATTTACCCCACCCTCTAAAACAAGGTGGAATTGCCGATTTGATGATTGGCGAGGGGTTGGGGGTCAATTTGCGTTGGGGAAAAGTTGAAGACCGTTTAAGGCAAAAATTAGCCCTCGTTCCGGGTAAGGGAGGTAAATTATTACCAGAAGCAATAGCGGTGGGGGCAGAAATTTTTGTCTCGGGAGATATTGATTTTCACCAGTTCCAAATGGCCCAGGAGAAAGACGTTTTAATTGCTGATCCCGGACATTTCCAGCTGGAAATAAAATGCAAAAAAATTATGGAGGGTGTCCTTAGGGAAAAACTTCCCGAATTAGAACTAATTTCCTCCCAGAGGGAATTATGTCCTTATTATCACCAGGAGTAGGATATTTTGTCCTGCTCTTTTTTATTATTTGCTACTAGAATTCAAGTCAAGTAGGCAAAAGGCAGTTTGGGAAAAGAAGTGGAGAAGGGGGAAGATCTGTGCAAAAATTAGAGGTCCTGTATCAATGGCAGGAAGCCAGGTTACAAAAGAAAAAGCTGGAAAAGAAAATAAAAAATCTTCCAGAAAAGTATGAACTTGACCAGAGGAATCAACAGCTGGAAACCCTGGAAAAAGAACTTGAAAATGAAAGAAACGGGGTTGCGGAATTAAGCCGGGAATTAAAGCGCAAGGAAGACCAGGCGGCCAAGGTTGAAAATCAAAGAAAAAATTATGAGAAAAAGCTTTATCAGGGAGAAACCCAATCCGCGAAGGAATTGGAACAGCTACAAATGAAGGTAACCCAGATCCAAAAGGAGGAAGCCAGGCTGGAGGAAGATATTCTGGAAACGATGATGCACCTCGACGAGGCCAGGGAAGAGGAAGAAAAAAAGGCTGGCAAATATAAGGAGAAAAGGAAAAAAAACGAACAAGTCAAAAAAGAATACACGGAAGAAAAAGAGCAACTGGAAAAAAAAGTTTCTCAACTGGAAGAAGAAATCGTCCGGCTGGATGGGGCAGTTGAGGAAAAGCTAAAAGAAAGGTGTATTTCCCTGGCTGAACGAACCGGGCTAAGAGGTGTGGTACCCGTTGAGGGAGCAAGCTGTGGAGGCTGCAAGGTCAGTCTTTCGGCTTTTGTTCTGGAACAGGTGAAGGGAGGGAAGGAGATTGTAACATGCGAGAGCTGTTCCCGCATGCTTTTTCTCCCTGGACAATGATGGTCTCTGCTTTTATCGATGGAGCAGCGCGGGGCAACCCCGGTCCCGGCGGACTGGGCGTGGTGATCTATAAAAATGGTGAGGAAAAGCCCCTCCGCGAAATCAAAGGGTTTTTGGGAGTTACGACCAATAACCAGGCTGAATATATGGCCTTGATCAGGGCTTTGGAAGAGTTGAGAAAATTTCCCGTTAAAGAGGTAAAAATTTATTCTGACAGCCAGCTTTTAATTAGGCAGATGAACGGTGAATACAGGGTTCGAAACGAAAACCTGATTCCTCTCTATGAAAAAGCCATGAAAATGGTTGAGCGAATTCCCCGGGTTACATTCCATTTTATAAAAAGAGAGAAGAATAAAAAAGCCGATAAACTGGCAAATTTGGGGATTGATGAAGCTTGACGGAATTATTAATAAGGTGTTATCATTAAAATAAAGCAGCAGGCTGGGCAATCGCAGGTATATAGCCTGAGGAAAGTCCGAGCTCCGCAGGGCAGGATGCTGGGTAACACCCAGTGGAGGTGACTCCAAGGACAGTGCCACAGAAATAAACCGCCTCTTTCGAGAGGTAAGGGTGAAAAGGTGCGGTAAGAGCGCACCGCTGACCAGGTGACTGGCCGGGTCCAGGTAAACCCCATCCGGAGCAAGACCTAATAGGGGGAGGTTTTAAGGGTGGCCCGCCTACTCCCCGGGTAAGGTCGCTCAAGGTACCAGGCAACTGGTACCGGAGATAGATGATTGCCGTAAACAGAACTCGGCTTACTGGCCTGCTGCTTTTTTTGTATATTTCCGGGATTTAATTAACTCATAGATGACAAATTCGGAAATTTTTGATATAATACGAATTAAATAAAACTTAACAATTTAACTTCCTTCTAAAAAGCATTGAACTGAGGTGAAAAAGTGCGAAAGGTAGATATTCTCGATGTCGTAAAAAGGTTGCGGTCAATATCTCAGCGGGCAAAAAAAGTAAAAAACCATAATATTGACTTAGGGGAAAGGGTTCTAGAAAACAGGGTCATGGTTTTAGAAGGATACCTCAATTTTCTGGACCAGGATGCAATACCTGCTTTAAAAGGTATTATCAAGGAATTAGACGCACTTGGAGAAAAGGTTTATATTGGAGGTTCTAGCCATGACTGATCACGTTTACCAGATGGTTCAGTATCCCCTGAAGAAAGTGGTTCGGGTTTTGACCGAACTCGAGGATTTGAACTCCTTACCGCCTGAACAATTAGCCCCCGAAATTCGCGAAGAGTTAAAAAATGAACTTGCAGTTTTTATTGATCACTGGGAAGAAGATGGCAGATGGGCCATAAAAAATTTAATTGATAATCTAAGAAGTCAATTATAAAATAAGGCGGGATGAAACCCGCCTTTTTCTTTGCGGAAAGAAACCTATAAAAAATTGCCTAACTTGACCGCTCCCGGGATTATGAGTTATAATTTCTGTGGAGGGATGAAAATGCCGCTTTATGAGTATAAATGCAGTAAATGTGTTCAGATTTTTGAAGAACTGGTAAATGGAACCGGAGAAAAGATAACCTGCCCAACCTGTGGGGGAAAAGCTTGTGAAAAGCTTCTTTCCACCTTTGCTACCCCCGGAGGCCCGGGTAATAACAGCTGTCCAACTACCTGTCAGAAAGGGTCCTGCGGGACCTGTGGATAAGGCTCACTTCAGTGAGTCTTATTATTTATCGGGAGGGAAACCAATGAATAACCAGAGGAATATTGAGCTTGCCACCCAGTTTATAAAGGATTATATTTCTAAAGCAGGAGCGAAGGGTGTTGTTATTGGAATATCAGGCGGCCTTGATTCGGCAGTAACTGCGTACCTGGCCTGCCGCGCCCTTAAGCCTGAAAATGTTTTTGGCTTAATTCTACCTTATAAAACCACCGCTCCCCAGAGTTTAAAAGATGCTGCATTAATAGTTGGTGAACTGGGAATAAAACATGAACAGGTTGATATTACTCTCCAGATAGATGCTTATTATCAAAAATGGGGCCAGAATGCAGATCACTTGCGGATTGGTAATAAAGCCGCCCGGGAACGGATGACAATTCTTTATGATTGGGCTCAAAAAATGGATTATCTGGTCCTGGGGACCAGCAATAAAACCGAGTGGGTTTTAGGTTATTTTACAATGTGGGGAGATATGGCTGCTGCCCTGGAACCCCTGGGTGACTTATATAAGACCCAGGTTCGCGAAATGGCTGAGAATTTAGGAGTACCAGAGCAGATAATTAAAAAAGCTCCAACTGCCGATTTGTGGCCGGGGCAAACAGATGAAGAGGAAATTGGAATTTCCTATGCAGAGATTGATAAAATCCTCTATTTGTATATAGAAAAAAAGCAGTCTCTTTCCCAAATAATCCAGGCTGGTTTCAGTGAAAGAAAAACGGAAAAAGTTGCGAATATGGTTCGGGGAAGCGGTTTTAAGCGCAGATTACCTAGCGTTCTCCAACTGCAGTACTGCCAGGAGCCTTTAATTTAATTCTCTAAAGGGGGTGTTACCCTGTGGCCGGACATTCCAAGTGGGCGAATATTAAGCATAAAAAATCCAAAGAAGACGAAAAAAGAGGAAAGATTTTTTCCAAGTTGAGCCGGAAGATTACTGTCGCAGCCAGGCAGGGAGGCGGTGACCCGGAAACCAATTCCGATTTGCGGCTCGCTATCCAAAAGGCGAAGGACAATAACATGCCGAATGATAATATTGACCGCGCAATCAAAAGAGGGACCGGTGAATTGGAAGGATTTAATTATGAAAGCTTTATTTATGAAGGTTATGGTCCCGGGGGAGTTGCCCTGTATATTGAACTCATGAGTGATAACCGGAACCGAACGGCTTCAGAAATTCGCCATATTTTAACCAAAAATGGCGGAAATCTGGGCGAGCAGGGCTGTGTATCCTGGATGTTTAGTAGAAGGGGACAGATAATAATTAACCCCGAAGAAGCAGTTGTTGATACGGAAGAATTAATGCTACTGGCTATCGATTGCGGGGCAGAGGACTTTACAGAAGAAGACGGGATTTATACAATTTATACTTCCCCGGCCGAACTGGAGAGCGTCCGAGAGGGCCTGGAAACAGAAGAAGTAACTCTCAGTTCCGTTGATATAGCGATGATTCCTCAGAATACAGTTGCCCTGGATGAGAGGGATGCCAAAAAAGTTCTCCGGCTTATGGAAGCCCTGGAAGATCACGATGATGTCCAGGAAGTTTATTCCAATTTTGATATTCCCGAAGAAGTAATGGAAGCTGTTAGTGAATAGGGTGATGGGAGAGGTTAAAATGTACCTTGGGATCGATCCGGGTCTGGCAACTATGGGTTATGGTTTGGTAGAGGAAAAAGAGAATCGCCTGGTTTGCCAGGAATATGGGGTTTTGTCCACCTCCAGTGACGAGGATATGCCCCGAAGATTGTGCTCCCTTTATGAAAGGGCAAATGAATTAATTAAAAAATATAAACCCTGCAACCTGGCCCTGGAGCAGCTTTTTTTCAGCAAGAATGTAAAAACTGCTTTCCAGGTGGGTCAGGCCCGCGGAGTAATTATTCTTGCTGCTGCCCAGAATGGGTTGGAAGTTTTTGAATATTCTCCGCTTGAAATTAAAAAAGCCATTACTGGCTACGGACAGGCAGATAAAAAACAGATGCAGTCCCTGGTTAAATCAATTCTCCGGCTAAAAGAAATTCCGAAGCCGGATGATGCTGCGGATGCGCTTGCTGTTGCTATTTGTCACCTGCAAGTCCATCGCTTGCGCAGGAAAATGGAGGAATCGCTATGATCGGTCATCTTGAAGGATATTTAACCTACCGGGAGGAAGAATGGGTTGTAATAGATGTGGGAGGAGTTGGCTATGAAGTCCGGCCCAGTCGTTCTCTTATCCAGGAACTTCCTTCGGGTAAAGAAAAGGTGAAAATTTTTACTCATACCTATGTCCGGGAGGATAGCTGGACCATTTTTGGTTTTACTGACAGGGCAGAGCTAAATTCCTTCCGATTACTTTTGCGGGTAAGCGGAATAGGTCCTGCCGCTGCCCTGGAAATTGTTTCTACCCTTCCTGTGGAGGAGCTTCATCGAGCTATTGCTGATGAGGATCTCGAACAGTTATGCAGGGTAAATGGAATTGGAAAAAAGACAGCCCAGCGGCTGGTATTTGAGTTAAGGGGTAAATTACCCGAGCGGGAGGGAGTAGGAGCGGTAGAGAGTACTGCTGGAGAGCTCTACACCGCACTGGAAGCCCTGGGTTATTCGCGTAATGAAGTTCGGAGGGCAATTTCGGCCATGGATACCCAGCAAGGAGATTTATCTGAACAGGTGCGAAAAGCTCTTCAGATTTTAGGTAGGGATTGAGGTGGAAAAAGATATGGAAGAAAGGATAGTTTCTCCTGTTCCCTTACAGGGCGAGCAGGAGATAGAAAATTCTCTACGCCCGAAAAATTTTGCCGAATATATCGGCCAGGAAGGAGTAGTTAAGAATCTCAAGGTTTTTATCCAGGCAGCCCGGGAAAGGGGTGAGCCCCTTGACCACCTTCTCCTGTGTGGTCCTCCAGGGCTGGGAAAAACTACCCTGGCTCATATTGTTGCCCAGGAAATGGGGGTTAATCTCCGCAGCACCTCGGGCCCCGCTCTGGAAAGGGCTGGAGATCTGGCAGCGATTTTAACCAATTTACAGCCGGGCGATATTCTTTTCGTTGATGAAATCCACCGCCTTCCCCGGATGGTTGAAGAAATCCTTTATCCGGCCATGGAAGATTTTGCCCTGGATATTGTAATTGGGAAGGGGCCAAGTGCTCGAACTCTAAAACTGGATATTCCCGGCTTCACCCTTGTTGGGGCAACTACGAGAGAGGGACTTTTGACTGCTCCCCTGCGAAGCAGATTCGGGATTCTATCCAGGCTTGATTATTACAAAACCAAGGAAATTGAAAGGGTCCTGGAGCGTTCCTGCCGGGTTTTAGAAATTGAAGCCGAACCGACAGGTTTAACTCGTATAGCATCCAGGTCCCGGGGTACCCCCCGTGTGGCCAACAGGCTTTTAAAAAGAGTCCGTGATGTAGCGCAGGTTGAAGGAGATGGAATAATTACACCAGAACTTGCGGAGAAAGCTCTGGATCAACTGGAGGTCGATCACCTGGGACTGGAGGGGCTGGATCGGAAGATTCTGCGAACTATTGTTAAAAAATTCGAAGGTGGCCCGGTCGGACTGGGAACAATTGCGGCCGCGATAAGCGAAGAAACAGAAACAGTTGAAGACGTTTACGAACCTTTCCTGCTGCAGGCAGGCCTTTTACAGCGAACCCCCCGGGGCAGGATAGCCACTCCCCAGGCTTATCGACACCTGGGCCTGGAATTTCCCCAAGAGGGAAAGCGAGGGTTATTTGATGAGTAAAAAAAGCCTCTTAATGCACATTTGCTGCGGCCCTTGTGCGACCTATCCCTTTGAAATTTTACGGGAAGATTTTTCCCTTAAAGGTTATTTTTATAACCCCAATATCCACCCCTACCGGGAATTTGAAAGACGACGAAAAAGCACCAAGCAAGCAGCAGAATATTACGGTGTTGATTTAAAGGTTGATAATGACTATCCCCTGGAAGGGTTTCTGGCTACAGCCGGGAGCAAAAAACCCCAGAGATGCCAGACCTGTTATCGGATTCGGCTGGGTAAGACTGCCCGCGAAGCCCGGGAGGGGAACTTTGATGGGTTTACTACAACCCTTCTAATCAGCCCCTATCAGGATTTAGAGGAAATAATCAGGGCAGGACAAAAGGCTGCAAGCCTTTGGGGAGTAAGTTTTTTTGCTCCTGACCTGCGCAAGGGGTTTTCCCGGTCCCGGGAGCTTGCTCAAAAATTAAATCTATATCGCCAGGGTTATTGTGGCTGTATTTTTAGTGAAAAGGAAAGGTATTACAGGAGGGAATAACCAAATGGGAGAGATTGGCCGGATATTAATAATTACCGGTGCAGTCTTGATTGGACTGGGCTTGCTTTTGCATCTTTTTGGCGGGGTTCCCGGCCTGGGTCGTCTTCCGGGTGATATATATATCAAAAGAGAGAATTTTATTTTCTTTTTCCCGATAACCACAATGATTATTATCAGTATAATTCTTTCCCTTTTGTTCCGGTTTTTCCGCTAGAGGAGGAAGCCAATTGGAAGTAAGTGAATTTGATTTCGAGTTACCTCAAAAATTAATAGCCCAAAAGCCCGTTTCCCATCGGGATCAGAGCAGATTACTGATTTTAGACCGGGAAAAAGAGAATTTGGGGGAAACGGTTTTTTCTGAAATAACCCGCTTTCTTGACTCCAGTGATGTTCTGGTTTTGAATGAAACCAAGGTTAGGCCGGCCCGCCTTCATGGGAAGAAGCACGGGACAGGCGGCAAAGTTGAGATATTGCTTCTCCGGCCAGAGGCTTCAGAACTGGAATGGGAGATCCTGGCAAAACCAGGTCGACGGCTTCAACCCGGTACAGTTCTGGACTTTGGCAGCAGAGAAAAAGCTGCAGAAATAATGGCAAAAAAGCCTGATGGAGGACGGGTGATTAAATTTTCGTCCAGAGAAGATCTGGATGGAGTTATCAAGGAAGTAGGAGAACTCCCCTTGCCTCCGTATATCAAAAAGCCTCTGGAAAAACCAGAAAACTACCAAACCGTTTATGCAAAAAAGGAAGGGTCGGTAGCCGCCCCTACAGCGGGCCTGCATTTCACCCCGGAATTACTTGACCGGATCAAGCAAATGGGAATAGAAATGGCCAGGGTAGTTCTCCATATTGGTTATGATACTTTTCGGCCGGTAGAGGTTGAAAGGGTTACCGACCATGAGATGCACAGTGAATATTTTGAGGTCCCTCCGGAAACTGCAAAACTGGTAAACGAGGCAAAAGCTGATGGCCGTCGGATCGTTGCTGTAGGTACAACGGTCGTGAGAACACTGGAGGCAGCTTATTCTCATAAAGAAGGGATTCGCCCCGGTTCCCGTGAAACTGATCTTTTTATCTATCCCGGGTTTAAGTTTAATGTTGTTAATGCCTTAATTACCAATTTTCATCTGCCCCGTTCTTCCTTATTGATGCTGACCTGTGCTTTCGGAGGGAAAGAAAACGTTTTACATGCCTACCGGTATGCGGTAAAAAGAGAATTCCGGTTTTTTTCTTTTGGTGATGCGATGTTTATCAGGTAAAGGAATGGTGTTATGACAATAAAGTTTAATGTAATAGCAGAGGATAATTCAACCTGCGCCCGACTGGGTAAGCTTCGGATCGGGAGAAATGAGCTGGAAACCCCCGTCTTTATGCCGGTGGGAACCCAGGCGACTGTAAAGGGACTTACTCCGGAAGAAGTCCTGGAAACAGGTGGTAGGATTATCCTGGTCAACGCTTATCACCTTTATCTTCGCCCCGGTTCTGAATTAATCAGGGAAGCCGGGGGATTACACAGGTTTATGAACTGGCCTGGGTCAATTCTTACCGATAGCGGAGGTTTCCAGGTATTTAGCCTGGCCCAATTAAATAAAGTTAACGATTCCGGGCTGGTTTTCCAGTCCCATATTGACGGTTCCTACCATGAATTTACACCGGAAAAAGCCATTCAGGTGCAAATGGATTTAGGAGCCGATATTATTATGGCTTTTGATCAGTGTACTGGGTTTGGGGTAAATTATGAAGAAGCCCGGGAAGCCCTCAGGCGAACAACCCGCTGGGCAGAGAGGTGTCTGCAGGCTCATACCAGAGAGGACCAGGCCCTTTTTGGAATTGTCCAGGGTAATTTTTATCCTGACCTGCGGGAACGGAGTTTAAAAGAACTTGTTGATATGGATTTTCCTGGATACGCACTTGGTGGGCTGAGTGTTGGGGAACCGCGGGAAGAAATGCAGAAGATCTTAAGTGTCTTCGGCCCAAAACTTCCAGTTGACAAGCCCCGTTACCTTATGGGGGTGGGAACTCCGGAAGATTTACTGGAAGGAATGAGCCGGGGAATCGACATGTTTGATTGTGTTTTTCCAACCCGAACAGGACGAACGGGTTCCCTTTTTACCAGGCAGGGCCGGATAAATATCAGGAATTCGAGGTTTAAAAATGACTTTAGTTCCCTGGAAGAAAAATGTAACTGCGGGGTTTGTACCGGTTACACCAAAGCCTATTTACACCATTTATTCCGCCAGAAAGAAATTCTGGGGATGCGACTTGCTACCTACCACAACCTTTTTTTCCTGTCCCAATTAATGGCAGAAGCCAGGCAGGCTATTGGACGTTGGGATTTTGCAAAGTATAAAAATGAATTTCTTGCAGAATATCAATAAAAGTTAAGAAGGACTTTACCTTCCATTTGTGGAAGGACTTATTTTGAATATATCTGGAAAGGAGTATGTCTAATGCATAGTTTGTTAAATAGTTTGGTACTTGCACAAAATGGCGAGGGTGGAATTGGAATTGGCATGATTTTATTCTGGGTCCTGATTTTTGGTGTTTTTTATTTTATCCTGATCAGGCCTCAGCAAAAGCAACAAAAAGAACATCGAAAGTTAATCTCGGAACTCAAAGCCGGTGACCATATAGTTACTATTGGTGGCTTTAAAGGCGTAATTACCCAGGCTAAAGAGGATGGTTTCAAGGTCCGTTTGGCTCCTGAAGTCGAAATGGAGATAATTAAAAGTGCTGTTGGGCGCCGCCAGGGTGATGAACCTAAAAAGAAAAAGTAAAAGCGAGGTAGAAAACTGATGGGAAGGGCTAAAAAAAAGGATAAATCCCAGTTTCGAGAATTCCTGGAATCAATCCTGATTGCTGGAATCCTTGCGTTTTTTATTATAACTTTTGTAGTCCAATCTTTTGTGGTGGAGGGACCTTCAATGCAACCAAGCTTCCACCATGGAGAGCGCTTATTTGTTAACAAATTTATCTACCGGTTCCGGGAACCCGAGCGGGGAGAGGTTATTGTTTTTGAACCCAGCGGGGCACCTTCAGATAAATTTATTAAAAGGGTTGTCGGTCTGCCCGGGGAAACAGTAGAACTTAGAGGCGGAGATGTATATATAAATGGTGAAATCCTAGAAGAGGATTATACCCAGGATCCGCCTCGTCGCAATTATGGGCCGTATGAAGTTTCGCCGGAAGAAGTTTTTGTCCTTGGGGATAACAGGAGTAATAGCTCTGACAGCCGTTTTCCTCACGTGGGGATGGTTGAATACAATTCGATTTCCGGTAAAGCTTTCTGGGTTTACTGGCCAATTAATGAAATGAGGCTTGTTCAAGAACCAGCTTATTGAGGAGGGCTAATCAGTGTATTTTGCAAAACCTGGACCGGATAACACTGACAGAACTGTTGAACTGGCACTAAAAAGAGCAAATGAGTTGAATATTAAAAATATTGTAGTTGCTTCCAATTCCGGGGCTACTGCCGAAAAATTTCTGGATAAGGGACTAAATGTAATTTGTGTAACTCACCAGGTTGGGTTTAGAAATCCGGGGGAAGATGAGATGGCTCTCGAAACTAGAAAAGAGCTTTCGGAAAAGGGAGTAAAGATATTGACAACTACCCACCTTCTTGGTGGAGTAGGGCGAGCGGTCCGCAACAAGTTTGGGGGTCTTTACCCCGGAGAGATGGTGGCTCATTCCCTGAGAATGTTGGGCCAGGGAGTCAAAGTGGGTCTGGAGATTTCCGTTATGGCCTTGGATTCGGGATTGATTCCTTACGGCGAGGATATAATTGCTGTTGGCGGGGCGGGTAAGGGAGCGGATACTGCCATCGTTGTCCGCCCGGAACATTCGCAAAACATTTTCTCTTCCAGGATCAAGGAAATTGTTTGCAAACCAGCAAGCTAATAACACGGGCTTTGGCCCGTGTTTTTGGTAGTTTTCGCGGGGAGGCTTAATTGTGCAGGTTCAAATAGCAATTAATAAAACCAATAAATTTGGTCAGTCCCAGGGGGGAGATACTGCTGAGATCGTTGAAAGGCCCCGGGGAGGAATTTCCCTGATCCTTGTGGATGGCCAGGGTAGCGGTCAGGGTGCCAAAAGGATTAGTTCCCTGGTTGCAAATAAGGCGGTTTCCATGATTGGAGATGGGGCAAGAGATGGTGCTGTTGCCAGAGCTGTCCATGATTACCTTTATACAATGAGGCATGGGAAAGTATCTGCAACTCTAACCATTCTTTCCGTTGATATTAGTTCTGGAACTCTTTTAATAACCCGGAACTGCAACACCCCCGTTATTATCAGCTATCCGGGGGGTGGGATTGATATTTTGGATAAACCTGTCCCTCCCATCGGAGTTCACCCTCTATTGAGGCCAGATATACAACAGGTTGAATTAAAAGAAAATATCCGGGTTGCAGCTTTTACTGATGGAATATATAAAACCGGGTCAGAGGATGAAGAGGTTTTAACTATCCTTGAAACCGGTTTGAAGAAAGGGGAGATTTCCCTGCAGCAATTGGGACAGGATTTATTTGGGAAAGCCCTTGAACTTGAGAAAAAGAAGCCCAGAGATGATATGACACTGGCTTTATTAGGGCTTGAACCAGGACCTGATGATCATAAAGCGCGTTCTTTTTTCCTGTCCTTACCGCTCTAGGGAAAGAATGATGAACCCAGAAATCATGATTGTAGGGGTTTGTGCAGCGGGGAAATCGACCCTGGTGCAGAGATTACGAGAGATGGGTTATATAGTTGAAACTGTTTCTCAGGAGCACTCTTCCAATCCTTTTCTCTGGAAGCGCCGGGAGCCTTTTTTCCTGGTGGTCTTAGATTGTGAACTGGGAACCGCGAGGGAAAGAAGACAGAGGGAAATTCCCGAAAACAGATTTCTGGTTCAAAAAAATAAGCTGAAGAAGGCCAGGGAAAACTGCGATTTTTTCTTGCGAACTGACAGTTTAACCGTTGAAGAGAGTGCTCAAAGAATTTTAGAAGCCTACCGGGGAAAAAAGGCAAAAGAGAGGGGGAATGATTAATGGGGTTAACCTTGAAGGAGATTAGGGATGATGAAAGGATTAACTGTTACATGGAAATAGCTGACGACAATCTGGCTGCCCTGGGCTACACCGAACACGGGAAACGACATGCTCGCCTGACGGCGGGGATCGCGGCCCATATTCTTGAAGAACTGGGATATTCTGAAAGGAAACAGGAACTGGGGGCGATAGCCGGTTATCTCCATGATATCGGAAATGTGGTAAACCGTGTTAATCATGATGTTAGCTCGGCTCTTTTGTCAGAACAGATCCTTTTTTCCCGGGGGATGGTTCTGAAGGATATCGCTATTATAATTGGAGCAATTGGCAACCACGATGAAGGAGAAGGTTTCCCGGTTTCTCCGATTTCCGCTGCCATTATTATCGCTGATAAATCCGATGTTCACAGGAGCAGAGTACGGGAGAAAGACAGGGCTCTTTTCGATATTCATGACCGAGTCAACTATGCTTCCGAAGCCTCCCGGGTTCATGTTGATGCCCAGAACAAGCTTATTTCTCTGGAGATCACTATTGATACAGAGATGGTCTCAGTTATGGATTATTTTGAAATTTTCCTCGACCGGATGAATATGTGCCGCAGGGCGGCCAAAGCCCTGGGTTGTAATTTTAATCTAACCATAAATGAAACCCGCCTTTTATAGGAAAGATTCTAATGGGAAAAAGTTTGACAAGGCGGGTAGTTAATTCTATAATGAATGAGAATGCAAACAGTTGTGGGAAAGGAGAACAGCAATGGGTTGGAAACAAAAACAAATTTTAAAAGGTTTGCTGGTGATTTTTGTAATTGCCATTTCAGTGGTTTCCTTCTGGCATTCCGGGATAAATTTAGGGCTTGATTTGGCTGGAGGGACCCACGTTGTTCTTGAAGCACAGGATACTGGAACCCGGCAGGTTGATGCCCAGACAATGGCCGCCTTGAATCGGATCATTGAAAGAAGGGTTAACCAGCTGGGGCTCTCTGAACCAAGAATTCAGAGAAGCGGTGATCGCCGTTTGATTGTTGAATTACCGGCTGTTGATGAGCCTGACCGGGCCATCCAGGTAATCGGAAGAACCGCCCAGCTAACATTCAGGGATGCTGATGGAAATATCCTAATGACTGGCGAACACCTGGTTGATGCGCGGAGCGAATATGACCAGATGTACAGAAATCCAGTCATCAACTTCCAGCTTGATAGTGTGGGAGCGCAACGTTTCGCCCAGATAACTCAGGCCATGCTGGGCGAACCCATGCAGATTTATCTGGATGATGATTGGCTTTATACCGGAACGGTAGAAAGTGTTATTAGCGACCGTGGCCAAATCAGGGGTTTTGGTTCTCTTGAGGAGGCGGAAGAAGTTGCTGTCCTGCTCAGGGAAGGTGCTTTACCGGTTCCCTTAAGCATTGAAGAAAGCAGGACTGTTGGCCCCACGCTGGGCCAGGTTTCCATTGAACAGAGTCTCCGAGCTGGGGCTCTGGGGTTGGTTTTAGTTGGGGTTGCCATGATTTCTTTTTACCGCTTACCGGGAATAATTGCAACCATTACCCTTGGAATTTATGGAATGCTTGTTATTGGCCTATTAGCAGGCCTTCAGGCTGTTTTGACTCTTCCGGGAATTGCGGGGTTGATTCTTTCAATTGGAATGGCCGTTGATGCCAATATCATTATTTTTGAGAGGATCAAAGAAGAATTGCGCTTCGGTAAAACCCTTCGGGCTTCAATTGAATCTGGTTTTAGAAGGGCCATGACGGCGATTATCGATGCCAATATAACCACCCTGATTACAGCACTGGTGCTTGCTTATTTTACTGTTGGAACCGTTAGGGGTTTTGCAATTACTCTGATAATTGGAATTTTTGCCAGTATGTTCTGCGCTTTGATTATTACAAGGATTTTGCTCGATTTTGCTTATGATTTGAAGGTCCTCAAAGGCGGGCATAACTTTGTTGGGGCAAGGAGGTAGTAGCCTTGGACTTTGTAGGGAATAGGAAAATTTGGTATGGCATTTCAATACTGCTAATTGTCGTTGGACTTCTTTTCCTGGGGATTAGGGGTTTAAATCTGGGAATTGATTTCCGGGGAGGCTCTCTAATTGAATACATGTTTGAAGAGAGGGTTACCCTGGGTGAATTTAGAGAAGTTCTGGCTCAAGTTGATCTGGATGATGAAGGAGCAGTGGTCCAACCCTCCGAGCAGGAAGAGATTTTTGGAATTTTGCTCCGGACCAGAGCACTTACCCCTGAAGAAAGCGAAAGCCTGACTAATGCCTTGCGGGCAGAATTTGGTTCTGCAGAACAGCTCCGGGCTGAGATTGTCTGGCCAACAATAGGGGAAGAATTAACCTGGAGGGCAATTCTTGCTCTTGTTGTGGCCTCCCTTGTAATTATTGTTTATTTGAGCATTCGCTTTGAACCCAAATATGCTATGGCGGCACTGCTCGCGGTTCTCCACGACGCTCTAATTGTAATCGGGTTTTTCGCTCTTGTTTTTAGAGAGGTGAATACGCCTTTTGTGGCAGGTCTTTTAACAATAATAGGTTATTCAATTAATGACTCTATTGTAATTTTTGACCGGATCAGGGAAAACAAAAAGTTCAAACGGTACAAAGATTATAAAGAGTTGGTTAATGCATCTATTATTGCGAATTTACCCCGGTCGATAAATACCTCTGTTACAACACTGCTCTGTGTTACAGCAATATTCCTTTTTGGGGGAGTTACCATAAAAGCTTTCATGCTGACTCTCTTGGTTGGTTTTATTGCAGGGACTTATTCTTCGATTTTTATAGCCAGCCCATTTTTAATAACAATCGAAGAAAAGATTCCTTTCTTAAGAGGGAAAGAGGCCTAAGGGCCTCTTTTTTTTTTGGGGAAGGAAACTAATTTCAAAAAACGAATATATATTAGCAGGAGGGAGGGGTTTAAATTGCAGACCCTGATTATTGCAGCTCTAATTTTTGCCCTTCTAATTGCAATTTTTGCCAGTCAGAATGCCGAACTTGTTAAAATTGAATTTATTTTCTGGCAAACCGAAACTCCCCTGGTGGTGGTCGTCCTCGCGGCCGCAATCCTGGGAGCTTTAATCATTGGATTGCCCGGTTGGATAAAACAATTTCGGCAGACCTATGTAGTCCGGGCTCTAAGACAGAAGATAAGTCGTTTGGAAAAAGAAAAAGAAGATCTGGCGTTTCTAATAGACCATTCCCGTCCTGCTAATGGGTTTTCAGACGAAGAACTGGAAGAAGGAGAGGAAAATCATAATGACCGGCTCAACTAAAATATTAATTGCCCCTGAAGAAAATAAGGAGATGGTAAAATACCTGAGCAGAACCATGGATATTTCACGCTGGTTGGCGAGTTTTCTCGTGAACAGAGGGATCGTAACACCCCGGGAAGCGGGCTTTTTTCTTTTTGGCGACCTTTGTGATCTACCCTCTCCTTTCGAATTAAAAGATATGGATAAAGCTGTGGAGAGAATAAATAAAGCTATAAAAAACCTTGAAGAAATAATGGTTTACGGAGATTATGACGCCGACGGGATCACTGCAACTGCTCTGCTAACTCATTTTTTAAGAAAAGCGGGTGGTAAAGTTTTTCCGTTTTTACCCCGTCGGGAACGAGAAGGTTATGGACTGGATGGGGAGGCTGTCCGAAAAGCTGCAAAGAGCGGAATAAAACTTTTAATTACAGTAGATTGTGGGAGCAAAAATGCCGATGAAATTTCTCTGGGCAGATCTCTGGGGATGGATGTAATAGTTACCGATCATCATCAGATTGAAAAGTTGCCTCCCGCAAATGCAGTTATTAATCCCCACAGGACCGACGATAGTTATCCTTTCCCGGATCTTGCTGGAGTGGGAGTTGCTTATAAGCTTTGCCAGGGGACCATGGAAAAAATAGAAAAACCGGGATGCTTTTCTCCCCAACTGGGGGAATTGCTTCCCCTGGTCGCAATAGGAACGGTCGCGGACCTTGTTTCCCTGCGGGAAGAAAACAGGATCCTGGTCAGAGAAGGATTAAGAGAACTGGAGCAAACTTCTTTCATTGGCTTGAAGGCACTCCTGAAGAAGTCCGGTATTGAAGGACAGATTAATAGCGGGAATATTTCTTTTGGTCTGGCCCCGCGCTTGAACGCTGCAGGAAGATTGAAAACAGCTAAAATTGCCCTGGAGCTTCTTTTAACTGAAGATCCCCTGAAAGCGAAGAGACTCAGCAAGATTCTCGATCGGTTGAATAGGAGGAGGCAGGCTGTAGAAGAAAAAATTGTTAATGAAGCTCGGGAGATATTTTCCAGAAGGAAAACGGACCGGATTTTGCTTGCCGCCTCTCGGGAATGGAACCCCGGGGTGGTGGGAATTGCTGCTTCTAAGCTTGTGGAGGAATTTTCCCGTCCGGTTTTATTAATTGGCCTGGAAGGTACCGAAGGCAAGGGTTCTGGGCGGAGTATTCCCGGATTTGACCTTTATCAAGCCCTGAAAAGCGCAGAGGACTGCCTGGTCAAATTTGGCGGACATCCTATGGCCGGAGGTTTTACAGTTGAAGCTTCGAAGGTAGATGATTTGGACAGAAAAATGAACCAATTTGCCCTGGAAAACCTGCCTGACGAACTTTTGCGGAAGAGAATCTCTGTTGAAGGGTTAATCGACCTGGAGCAGACTGATTTCAGTTTGATTGATGACATTGAAAAACTTGCTCCTTTTGGGATTGGTAACCCCCGTCCCCTATTCAGCAATGAGAGCCTGACCATCAGGCAAAAAAGACAGGTGGGGCGGGAGGGGAAACACCTTCAATTAAAACTGGCATCCCAAGGGAAAAAAACCTTCCGGCAGGCGATTGCTTTTCGGATGGGTTCCCGCTATGCTGAGTTGGAGAAAGGAAAGGGCTATCAGGTTGTTTTTGTTCCCAAAACCAATGAGTGGAATGGCCGCAAGGAGGTTCAACTGGAAGTTAAGGATATTTCTCCTTCTTATATAAAGGAAGTGACTGAGAAAAGGGAGTCGGGAAGAGGTTCTTTTTCCCTTTTGAAATCGGGAAATTTTAAACCCGGTAGGGAAAAAATTCTGAAATTAATTGCTGAAGAAATTGCCTCGAGTGGGAAAAAGGGAATTTACCTTGCTCCCACTCTCAGGCGTTTGAACCGGGCCTGGCAAAAAAGGCCGGGGAAAATGGAATGTGGATTCATTTCGGGTCTGAAAACCAAAAAGGAAATTAGGGCTGCTTTTAAACGCCTGGAAGGTGAAGAACCCTTTTTACTGTTCATGAGTTTTCCAGTATTTTTTTATTATTACCCTCGATTAGCTTTTTTGCCGCTTATATTGGGCTGGGAAAGCCCATACCCAGATTTTCCTCCCGCTACTTTTTACAGGTTTCTGGAAAAAGACCTAAGAAAATGGGAAAAATTTTATGGCCTTGAATTTTCAAATTTTGATTGGAAATTACCCTTTAACCCTGAACGAGAGCTGGATCTGGGCCAAAAGGAAATGGTTTTGCAAAAAATTAAAAGAGAAGAAATGCTAAACTCGTTCCACTTTCCTTTATGTGTTTTTTCAGGGAAAAATAAAGGAAAACTAAGTAAAAATCACGTAGAGAAAGAATTAATAGATTCCAGGGAGGCAATTAAGTTAAAAACAGATACGTTAGGGATTTGGGGTCCACCCTCAACTGGAGGGGAGTTCCTATCCTTCCTGGAAGAATTCCAGGGAGAAAGAATTGTTTTTGCAGAGGGTTGGGAGCCAATGGCAAAAAAAAGCCAGCTTCTTGACAGGGATAAAATGGTTCGAATTTACCTCGAGTTGAGAGGAAAAGATAGCCCGGTACTTTTGGAGAATTGGAAACAAAAAAACCAAGAAAACCCTTCACTTTTTATGCAGGCCCTTATAATTTTCCAGGAACTCGGCCTGGTAAAAATTACTGGTAAAAGAGAGGATAGAAGGGTTGAAATCAAGAAAACCGATGGGAGAAATGTAGACTTATTCAGGTCTTTACGTTATAATGAATTTGTTAATGAGAAGGAAGCTTATTTGCGCTGGTCTGAGATTTTGAATTCATCGTTATCCCATTTTAATAATGTTTTAGGGGGCGCAGAGAATGAAACTTAAAAATTTTGTTAGAGAGATTGCTGATTTTCCAGATATGGGCCGGAACTACAAGGATATTACTCCGGTTTTGCAACAATCCGATGCTTTTCAGGAGTGCATAAATTTATTGACCGAGCACTATCGGAACTGGGAAATAGATATAATAGCGCCCATTGAAGGTTTGGGTTTTTTAATTGGCGCTCCCCTGGCTTTTAATTTAAAAACCGGGCTTTCTCCGATACGCAGGCCCGGTGAATTGCCCGGGCCCGTCCGGTGGGTGGAATTTGAGAAAGAACTGGATTCACTTGTCCTGGAAATCCACGATGATTCCATTGGGCAGGGAGCACGGGTTTTAATTATAGATTCCATTCTGGCAACCGGCAATACTTCTCTGTCAGCGGCCCGGCTAATTCAAGAACAGGGTGGTTCGGTGATTGGTTTTTCCTACCTTGCTGAGCTGAAAAACTGCCGGGGTCGATTGAAGCTTGTTGATTTCCCGGTTCACTCTATTATTCAGTTTGAGGATTAAGGGGGCTGTCCTCTGATGGGTATTAACGAACTTATTAATTATTTGGAAAAACAAAAACGTGATGAAGAAACCATTGCCCTCATTCGGGAAGCTTATGAGTTTGCTTCAACGGCTCATTCGGAGCAACTCCGGCTGTCAGGAGAATCTTTTATTGTGCACCCGGTTAGTGTTGCCCGAATTATAGCAGAACTTGAACTTGATGGGACTTCTATCGTGGCCAGTCTCCTGCACGATGTCCTGGAAGATACTCCCACAACCCGCCAGGAAATAGTAAATAAATTCGGGGAAGAAGTAGCCCTAATTGTTGAAGGGGTTACAAAATTGAGCCGGATTGACTTTAAATCCCGGGAAGAGCATCAGGCCGAGAACCTGCGCAAAATGTTCCTGGCTATGGCTGAAGATATTCGGGTGGTGATAGTTAAACTCGCCGACCGTTTGCACAATATGCGGACCCTTGAACATGTTTCTGGGGATAAAAAAGAAAGCAAAGCCAGGGAGACACTTGACATTTATGCTCCCCTGGCCCATCGTTTGGGAATGTTCCGCATGAAGTGGGAACTGGAGGATTTAAGTTTCCGCTATTTAGAACCGGAGATGTATAGAACCCTGGCCAGTAAAATTGATGAAGGGCGAAAAGCCCGGGAAAAGGATATCAGGGTGGCCATGGAAATTTTACAGGAAAAACTATCCGAAATGGGGATAAATGTAGAAATCTACGGACGGGCAAAACACCTTTACAGCATTTATCAGAAGATGGCCAACCAGGATAAAGAGTTCGATGAGATTTATGACCTGATTGCCATGAGGATCCTTGTAGATAATATTCGCAATTGCTATGAAGCCCTGGGTGTTGTCCATGAACTCTGGAAGCCCATTCCGGGCCGTTTTAAAGACTATATTGCTGTTCCTAAATCCAACTTGTACCAATCCTTGCACACCACGGTTATTGGCCCCAGAGGAAGTCCCCTCGAAGTTCAAATAAGGACCTGGGAAATGCACCGGACTGCAGAATACGGAATTGCTGCCCATTGGAGATATAAGGAAAAGAAAAAGGGTAATTCGGGTGAATTTGAAAGGAAACTGGCCTGGTTGAGACAGCTCCTCGAATGGCAGAAGGATATGCAGGATGCCCAGGAGTTTATGGATTCCCTCCGCGTTGATCTTTTTGAAGACGAAGTTTTTGTTTTTACTCCTAAAGGAGACGTTGTTTCCCTGCCCCGCGGCGCAACTCCTGTGGATTTTGCCTATAGCATCCACACCGAAGTTGGGAATCAGTGCGTTGGGGGCAAAGTTAACAGCAGACTTGTTTCCCTGGAATACGAGCTGGGGAACGGTGATATTGTTGAAATAATTACCTCGAAAACCAGTAGTGGTCCCAGCCAAGACTGGCTTAAATTTGCCAAAACATCCCGGGCGCGGAATAAAATTCGCCGGCATGTAAAACAGCAAAGACGCCAGGAAATACTTGACGAGGGCAAAGACGCCCTGGAAAAAGAATTGAAGAGAAGGTCCATTAAGCTAAGAGAAGCAGAAAAAGAGAAGTTTTTAGAAGAGGCAGCGGAATATCATAACTTCAAAGATGGAGAAGAACTTCTCGCTGCCATTGGCTATGGGACTCTTCCCGCAAGCCAGGTTGTCAATAAGTTCTTTAAAGAAGAAATAAATGAGACGCAAATTCTTGAAAAATACCAGGAAGAGGCCCGGCCCAGGGTATCCCGGGACCGCCAGAGTGGAGTGCAGGTAATGGGGGTCGATGATCTTTATGTCCGGATTTCCCAGTGCTGCAACCCGGTTCCAGGGGATCCAATTATAGGTTATATTACCCGGGGGCGCGGGGTTTCCATCCACCGCAGGGACTGTTCCAATGTCAAACATCTCCTCCAGGATGAGGGAAGAACGGTAGTCGCCAAGTGGGCTACCGAGCAAGAAGAGGCATATAGTGTGGATCTCAGGATCAGGGCCATTAATAAGTCGGGCTTACTGAACGAAATAACCTCAATTATTTCCAATGCAAAACTGAACATTTCCGCGATCAACGCCCGTTCTTCGGAAAACCATACTGCCTTGATTGATATAACCCTGGAGGTTTCCAGCCTGCAGCAATTAAAAGATATCAGGAAGAAACTGGGCAAAGTGGATGGAGTTTTTAATGTGACCCGGGAAGGAGCAAATTAAAAATAATTGCGGCATAACCGCATTTATAAACAACAATCAATATGTTGGAAAGGATGAGTGGAATGGAAAAGACGGCAGTTATTGCAATTGGAGGGAACTCTTTAATCAAGAGCAAGGAAAAGCAGGAAATTGAACATCAAATGGAAGCGGTACAGGATACCGCCAACCATATTGTAGATATGGTGGAAAAAGGGTATTGCGTGGTGGTTACCCATGGTAATGGTCCCCAGGTTGGCTTTGGCCTTTTGCGTTCCGAGATGGCCAAGGATGTTGCTCCCAGGGTTCCCCTGGCAGTTTGTGGGGCAGAAACCCAGGGTTCAATTGGTTATATGATCCAACAAAAACTTCACAACGCTCTCCTGGAAAGAGAGATTGAAAAGCAGGTAGCAACGGTGGTAACCCAGGTGGAGGTTGACCCCCTGGACAGTGCTTTTCAGGACCCAACCAAGCCCATAGGACCTTTTTATACTGCAGCAGAAGCCCACGAGAAGAAAAAGCTAGGCTGGGAACTGGTTGAAGATTCAGGTCGGGGTTTTAGAAGGGTTGTTGCCTCGCCGTTACCCCGCTATATTGTAGAACGGGATATCATTAAGAACATGGTTGATAATGGTTTTCTAGTTGTTGCAGTTGGGGGCGGGGGCATCCCCGTTGTGCCCGATGAGAAGGGAAACCTGAAAGGTGTTCCTGCGGTTATTGATAAGGATTTTGCCAGCAGTCTTCTGGCCAAAGAATTGGAAGCCGATCTCTTTGTCATTTCTACCGGGGTAGACCAGGTTTACTTGAATTTTAACCAGCCCAGCGAAATTGGTTTGGATGAAATGACCCTGGAAGAAGCTCGTAAATACCTGGAGGAAGGACACTTCCCACCGGGCAGCATGAAACCAAAAATTGAAGCTGCAATTGCTTTCCTGGAAAATGGAGGGCAGGAGGTCTTGATTACCTCCCCAGAATACCTTGCCCAGGCAATGGAGGGAGAGGCCGGAACGAGGATTAAGAAGTAATAAAGACCCTGCGGGGCCTTTTTATCAAGGAGGAATAAGCTGTGCGCGCAGTTGTGCAAAGGGTAAGACAGGGAAAAGTTGCAGTTGGAGATGAGTTAGTTGGAGAAATTGACCGTGGCCTGGTTTTGCTTTTAGGGGTCGAGAAAGAGGATGATGAAACTGACCTTGAATTTATGGTGGAGAAGGTTATCAACCTGCGGATCTTCCCCGATGAAGAAGAAAAAATGAATCTTTCCCTGCAGGATGTCCAAGCGGATATGCTTGTGGTTTCGCAGTTCACCCTGCTGGGGGATTGTCGGAAGGGAAGACGACCCAGCTTTTTTACTGCAGCTCCTCCGGAAAAGGCGGAAGAATATTACGATCGTTTTGTCCAAAAAATTAAAGAAAGAGGTATCAGGGTAGCGACGGGAGAGTTTCAGGCCATGATGGAAGTGCAAATCTTCAATGATGGACCGGTAACCCTGCTAATAGATAGCAAAAAAAATTTCTAGGAGGAATGGTGATGCCCGAACTGGAAAAATTGACTGTTGGAGCCCTGGAAACCAATTGCTATGTAATCGGGTCAGGGGACCGAGCGCTGGTTATAGACCCCGGAGATGAAGCCAATAAAATCACCGATTTATTAAACCGAAATAACTGGAAGCTGGATTATGTTATTAATACCCACGGCCACGCCGATCATATTGGGGGAAATTATCAGCTAAAAAAACTTGGAGCCCAGATTTTAATCCACCCCGCTGATGCAGGCATGCTGAACGATCCCCAGAAAAACCTTTCTCAGTTTACTGGAGGAGAGTTCCTGACCGGTCCAGCAGCAGACAATCTTTTGCAAGAGGGTGACTGGAGCTGGCAGGAGGAAGAGATAAAAATCATTCATACCCCGGGGCATACTCCTGGAGGGATCTGCCTTCTTTGGGGGGACTGGCTTTTTAGCGGTGACACCCTTTTTGCCGGGGGAGTTGGTCGCACTGATCTCCCCGGGGGAAACATGGAGGACTTAATTGCTTCAATAAGGGAGAAGCTCTTTAAATTACCCGGGGATATAAAGGTTTTCCCAGGGCATGGCCCTGAGACAACAATTGGTTTCGAGGTTGAAAACAACCCGTTTATCTGAGTTGACAGTTTTATTGGTGTTAAGTTAAAATAAGAGGAACATTAGATGTTATTAATTTAGGGGGGGCTTTAATGATTTTTAGAAAGTTGAGGGAAACAAGTAAGATTTTGATAATTGTTGTTGTTGTGACTTTTGCCCTTGGTGGAACCTTATGGGGTATTACAAGCTTTATTGGGGGTGAACAGCCCCGCTCTCCTCAGGGAATGGAACAAGGTCCCCTGGGAGAGGTTGACATGGAGGATACCCTTTTGACCATAAATGGTGAAGAGGTACCCACCATGGAATTTGTTCAACTCGCCCAGCAGTATATGAGTCATCTACAGGAGCTTCCCGATCATCAGATTATGGATTTCCAGAACGAGATGCTCCACTTTCTGATTGAGCGGGTTGTAATTCTCCAAAAAGCCCAGGCAAGGGGTATTGAGATTGAAGTAAGTGATGAAGAAGTTGAGGAAATAATTGAAGGTTACCTGACCCAGATGGGAATGGAACGCGAGCAATTTGAACAACAAATTCGTTCTCAGGGGCTTACGATGGAACAGGTCCGGGAAGATGTCCGGAATGCAATCTGGGAACAGAATCTCCTTTATGAACTGGAGGGGACAATTCGTTCCGAGGTTGTAATCGATGAAGAAGAGATAAAAGAAAAGTTTGAAGAAGTAAGAGCGCGCAATATTTTTGTGAAGTTTGAAGAACACGATTCCCCCGAAGAAGCCCGGAAAGTAATCGAAGAAGCAAAAACTGAAATTGAAGCTGGAATGGATTTTGCCGAAGCTGCAACAGTTTTTTCCGACAGTACTTTGGGACCGGATAAAGGAGGGGATCTTGGTTATATTAAACGCGGAGATGCCTTCAATCCCCTTTTAATTGAGACTTCCTTTGCCACTCCGGAAGGGGAAGTAAGCGATATATTTGAAACCGAGCAGGGTTTCCATTTGGTAAAAGTTGAGGATAAAAGACTTGCTGAAGGAGAAGTATATGAACAGGAAAGAGCTCAAATAGAACAGGAACTCTGGAGTCGGAGAAGCGAAGCTCATTATAACCAGTGGCTGGATGAAGTTGTAGCAGAAGCCGATATTAAAGTCCACCATCCCATATTGGGTGGGTATTACTGGATGAGTAGGGATAGACACGACAGGGCTCTGGAGCATCTGCGGGAAGCCAAAGAAGAAAACCCCGATAATCCTTTAATATTGAATCTTTTAGGACAGGCTTTCTTCCGCCAGGGCGAGACTGAAGAGGCAATTGAAACTTACGAAGAAGCCATTAATCAGTTTCCGGAAAACTGGGAACTTTATTTCGCCCTTGCTGATATCTTCCGGGAAATAGGGGAGTACAGCGAATCTGCAGAGAACCTGATGAAGGTTGTTGACCTGCAGGGTGAAGATTATTATACCATGCTGCAAACCCTGCGGATGCTTGAAGGCATGGAAAGGCATGAAGAAGCAGAAGAAGTAAGGGAAATAGTGCAAAAACTCGAGCAGGACCTTGGTTACGGGGAGCAGCAACTACAACCAGAAGTTTTGGAAGAACAAATGGAGGAAATGCTTGAAGATCCAATGGACTAGGAGGCGAGAGCATGAACCTCAGAGCGCCGCGCGGGACAAGAGATATATTACCTCCCGCAAGCGAGGTATGGAATTATGTCGAAAGCAAAATTAAAGAAATATATAAGAAGAGAAACTTCAAGGAAATCAGAACTCCCTTATTTGAGGAAACTGAACTTTTTGTCCGCGGAGTAGGAGGTACCACCGATATCGTTGAAAAAGAAATGTACACTTTCAATGATAAAGGGGGCCGCAGCATAACGCTGCGGCCTGAAGGTACCGCCCCCGTGGTTCGTTCCTATCTTGAGCATAAATTATACGGACAGTCCCAACCCTTTAAGCTTTTTTATTTCGGCCCCATGTTCCGTTATGAGAGGCCCCAGGCGGGGAGATATCGGCAACATTACCAGACCGGAGTAGAGGTGATAGGGGGGGACACACCATTTATCGATGCCGAAGTTATAACCCTCGGGATCGATATTTTGCGTGAATTTAAAATGGAGGACTGGGTTCTTCACCTGAACAGTATCGGGTGCAGGAAATGCCGGCCAGTTTTCATCGAGGAATTAAAAAGTTTTTTTAAAAAGGAACCTGTTTGCGGGGAATGTTCCGAAAGAATTGATCGCAATCCTCTTAGGGTGCTTGATTGTAAAAATAAAGAATGTGCAGACATAAAACAAAAAGCCCCGAGAATTATTGATTTCCTCTGCCCCACCTGTTCTGAACATTTTTCGGAAGTTCAAGAATTATTGGAAGAAAGGGAAATCCCTTTTTCTATAGATCCTACATTGGTCCGCGGATTGGATTATTATACCAGGACTGCTTTTGAAATAAAGACCCGTGAATTAGGGGCCCAGGATACTGTCCTGGGAGGAGGACGTTATGATGGCCTTGCAGAGGAATTAGGTGGCCCCCGTGCTCCGGGAATGGGTTTCGGGATGGGACTGGACCGCTTTATTTTGATGTTCGAAAAAAAACAGATGGAACTATCTGGGAACGACCCCCTTGATGTTTACCTGGTTGCCATCGGGGGTAAGCCTGTGCAGAAGGAAAGCTGGAAAAAGCTAAATATGATAAGGAGAGCTGGTTTTTCTGCAGACATGGATTTATTGATGAGAAGTCCCAAAAACCAGATGAAAGCCGCAAATCGTATTGGAGCCCGCTTCACAGTGATTATTGGGGAAAACGAACTGGAACAGGGGGTTGTCCAGCTAAAAGATATGGATGAAGGGACCCAAAATGAAATAGAAATTGACCAATTAATCCAGGTCCTAAAGAAGAAAACAGGGGAGGTTAAATGAACTTGCACTTAAAGAAAAACGCAAACTGTGGAGAACTGAATAAAGATAAAACCGGACAGGCAGTTGTTCTCAATGGGTGGGTGCAAAAGCGCCGCGACCTTGGCGGTTTGATTTTTTTAGATCTTCGTGATCGGACAGGGATAATCCAGGTTACAGTTAGCCCGGAAGAACTCCCTGAAGCAGAAAAAGTTCGCAACGAATACGTTATTGCCATCAAGGGAAGGGTCACCTCCCGACCCGAAGAAGCAGTGAACTCAGAGATGCCTACGGGAGAAATTGAGGTTAAGACTTCAGAGCTGGAAATTTTAAACCCTGCTCAGGCCTCACCCCTTCCAGTAGAAGATAATATTGATACCAGGGAAGAGATTCGCCTCCGCTATAGATACGTGGATCTGCGCAGGCCGGAAATGGCCAAAAAGATGATTCTACGCCACCAGGTGTCTAAAGCAATAAGGGATTTCCTGGACCGGGAGGGCTTTCTGGAAATTGAAACTCCCGTTTTAACCAGGAGTACTCCTGAAGGAGCAAGGGATTACCTTGTTCCCAGCAGAAAGTCAAAGGGCCATTTTTTTGCTTTGCCCCAGTCGCCCCAGCTTTTCAAACAACTTTTAATGGTTGGCGGATTGGAGAAATATTTTCAGCTAGCTCGTTGTTTTAGAGATGAGGATTTAAGAGGGGACCGGCAGCCTGAGTTTACCCAACTTGATATGGAAATGTCTTTTGTTGATGAAGAAGATATTTTTTCAGTAGTAGAGGGGATGATGGCCGAAATATACAATCGCCTGGGCGAAGAAATTGAAATTCCTTTTCCCCGCATTACTTACCGAGAAGCAATGGATCGCTTTGGTACCGATAAACCGGATTTAAGCTTTGGTTTGGAATTGGAGGATGTTTCGGATTGTTTTTCAGAAACTGATTTCAAGGTTTTTTCCAGTATAATTGGCAAAGGCGGTCGAATAAAAGCCCTGAAATTTCCTGGGGGAGCCGGATTGAGTCGTAAAGAAATAGATAGTTTGGAAAAAGTGGCCAAGGATAATGGAGCTAAAGGCCTGGTTTGGATGGCTTTGAAAGAAGAAAGTTTCCAGTCTCCGGTGAAGAAATTCGTTCGGGAAGACGAAGTTGTTTCTCTTACTACTAAACTCCAGGCTAATTATGGGGACTTAATCCTGGCGGTCGCAGATGAGGAGAAAAAAGCTTCTGAGGCACTGGGAAGTGTGCGGGCTTTTATTGGGAAGGAATACAAGCTGAGAAAACCTGGAAACTTCTTCCTCTGGGTTACTGAATTTCCCTTTATGGAATATTCAAAAGAAGAGGACCGGTTTGTGGCAGCCCACCACCCTTTCACCCAGCCTTTAAAGGAAGATATTAAGCTGGTTGATTCAGATCCGGAAAGGGTTAGGGCCCGGGCTTATGATCTGGTATTAAACGGGGTCGAACTGGCTTCTGGAAGCATAAGGATTCATTCCCGGGATTTACAGGAAAAAGTTTTTGATATGCTTAAAATTCCTCTGGAAGAAGCTGAAGAGAAATTTGGTTTTTTACTGGAGGCTTTTCAGTATGGAACCCCACCCCATGGTGGAATTGCTTTTGGTTTTGATCGAATGGTTATGATGCTTACCGGGGATAACACTATCCGGGAAGTGATTGCTTTTCCTAAAACCCTGCGGGGAGTTTGTCCCCTTACCAGGGCCCCGGGGTTAGTCGATTTAAAACAGCTTCAGGAATTACATCTACGCCAGGTTGATTAACAACTCCTTTACCCTGTCAGGAAGAAAAGTTTAACGTATCCACTCATTTTCTGAAAACGCCAGGTCAAATCTGAATTCAAAAGGAAAACCTTTCCCCTGTTTTTACGCTACTTATTATAATAAACCAGCCAGAATGCTTTGAAATTAAAGGGGTTGGAGGGTTTCGTAATCTTGCAAAGACAGGGGTTTTGTGTTAATATGAAATTGAACAAAGGTAGTTGTCTGCCGTGTTCGTGATGGATAAATATTTTTGGCCAACACCAACACATAGGGAGCCTGGACTTCATCCGCGGCGTATAGGCCTCTTTGAGGACATACAAAACGGATGAGAGGGCACCCACGTGGAAGACAGGGATCAAAAATATGTTCCACACGGCACGGCGGATTTTTTTGTACTTGTTTAAATCTATTCCGGAACGGAGGGGTTGGTATGGATTTATTTAGTGGTATTGAGAATAAATGGGATAAACCCCTGGCGGACCGGATGCGTCCCCGGGACTTAAAAGAATTTATAGGCCAGGAAAAAATTGTTGGCTTCGGGCGACTTTTACGCCGCTCAATTGAAGCGGATAAACTCACTTCCCTTATTTTTTACGGCCCGCCGGGAACGGGAAAAACAACCCTGGCTTATATTATTGCCCGCCAGACAAAATCGGATTTTCAACAGATTAACGCTGTGACTTCTGGAGTAAAAGATATTAGGGAAATTATCAGGGTTGCTGCGGAAAAAAAGAAATTTTATCAGAAAAAAACCATCCTATTTATTGACGAAATCCACCGATTTAATAAAAGCCAGCAGGACGCGTTACTTCCCGCTGTGGAAAAGGGAACGGTTATCTTAATTGGGGCAACAACTGAAAATCCCTATTTTGAAGTTAATCCCCCCTTGGTTTCTCGCTCCCGAATTTTTGCCCTGGAAACCCTGGGTGAAGATGATATAAAAAAAATAATGAGGGATGCCCTAGAAGATGAGGAAAGGGGCCTGGGGGGATATAACATTGAAATAACCGAGGAAGCCCTTAACCACCTGGCCTTAATGGCCCAGGGAGATGCTCGCTCGGCCCTAAATGCTCTTGAACTTGCTGTTCTTACCACTGATAAAAAAGAGGGAAGGGTTCAAATTGACCTTGAAGTTGCCGAAGAATCTATTCAACGCAAAGCCCTCGTTTATGATAAGGCCGGAGATAATCATTACGATACAATTTCAGCCTTTATTAAAAGTATCAGGGGTTCGGACCCGGATGCGGCTTTGTACTGGCTGGCTAAAATGCTGTACGCAGGAGAAGATCCAAAATTTATCTGCAGGAGACTTATTATCCACGCTGCCGAGGATATTGGCCTCGCTGATCCGCAGGCCCTGCAAATTGCTGTTGCCACCGCCCACGCGGTTGAAAGAGTGGGTCTGCCGGAAGGCAGGATTCCTCTGGCCGAGACGACTGTTTATCTTGCTACCGCACCCAAAAGTAACGCTGTTTATGAGGCGATTGCGGCAGCCCAGGAAAAACTTGAAAAAGATAGGGTTAGGTCGGTTCCAACCCATCTTAAAGATGCTTCCTACAAAGGTGCTGCAAAACTTGGTCACGGGAAAGGCTACAAGTACCCCCATGATTATCCATATGGTCACGTAAAACAGGATTATTTACCCCCGGGACTGGAAGACCAGCGTTTTTATTATCCAACTGAAATGGGTTTGGAGAAGGAGATTAAGAAACGGTTGGACTGGTGGAAAAATAATAAGGGTGAAGAATAGTGGAAAGATTTACCTCTCCCGCGAAAAAAATAAGGTTCCAGCAAAAAATTAAAGGCAGTAAATTTATTGCCTCATTGGCTTCTGCGTACAGTTTAGAAGAAGCAGAAAAATTCCTCCATAGAATTAATAAAGAATTCTGGGATGCAACGCACAATGTTTACGCCTATAAAATCGGTTATGGGCAGAATCTTGTGGAGAAGGCAAGCGATGACGGTGAACCTTCAGGATCTTCGGGTCCCCCTGTTTTACAGGCTATAAATGGGTCGGAACTAACCAATACGATAATAGTTGTAACAAGGTATTTTGGGGGAACTAAACTGGGAATTGGTGGATTGATCAGGGCATATGGAGATACTGCTGCTAAGGCTTTAGAAAAAGTTCCCAGGAAAGAATTGAAATTAATGGCAAACCTGGTTGTGAAAGTGCCCTACGATAATATTGGCAATATTACTGGTTTTCTGGAAAAGGAAGAAATTGAGATTGAAAAAATTGATTATGATAATGAGGGAGGGCTTATTTTTTTCTGGGTTGAGCCCAAACTTTTGGATTATCTGAAACCCCAGTTTCAAGATCTGAGCAGGGGAGAATGCAGGACGGAAATACTGGAAAAAATATTCCGGGATTGTTGACAATCCCGGTTTTTTTTGTTAAGATAAAGCCGATAAAACCTATCAAAAAAGTCGGGATTAAGGAGGCTACCAGGTTGAAACTTTCCACTAGAAGCAGATACGGATTACTTGCCATTATTGATATGGCAATGCATCAGGAAAAAGGTCACGTTCCCCTGCGGGAAATTGCCAGCCGACAGAACCTATCGGAAAATTACCTTGAGCACCTGGTAGGAGCAATGCGCAGAGCGGGGCTGATCCAGAGTGTCCGGGGTCCCTCCGGGGGGTACTATCTTGCCCGAACTCCTGCCGAGATTTCCCTGGGGGAAATTATCAGGGTTCTTGAAGGTCCAATTGCTCCAGTTGAATGCAGTCATCTGGATGATGAAAACTGCTTTTCCAATACGGATTGTTTTATCCGGAATTTTTGGGAGGAATTAAGAGTTGAGGTTAACAGGGTTTTTGACTCAAAAACCCTTAAGGATTTGATGGACAGGGCTAAAAGTTTTAAATCAATTTCGGGGTGTTTGTCCCAGGATTGAAAGGGGAGGATAACGTGAAACGGGTATACATGGACAACGGAGCAACAACCAGAACTCATCCGGAAGTATTGAAAACAATGGAACCATATTTTCTTGAAACCTATGGTAACCCCTCCAGCGTTCATAATTTCGGGCGAGAAGCGCTGAAAGGAATTGAGGAAGCCAGGGAACAGGTTCGGAAATTAATTAACGCTAATGATCCCCAGGAAATTATTTTTACCAGTGGAGGAACAGAATCTGATAACCTGGCCATAATCGGTTTTGCTATGGCCAACAGGAAGAAGGGTAAGCATATAATTACTTCTGCTGTTGAACATCAAGGAGTTTTGCATACCTGTGAATACCTGGAAAAAGAACTTGGTTTTTCAGTAACCTACCTTCCGGTGGACAAATTCGGGATGGTAAGTGTTGAAGAATTCCAAAAAGCTATTGGAGAGGACACAATTTTAGCGACAATAATGATGGGGAATAATGAAATTGGCACAATTCAACCCATAAAAGAACTGGGCGAGGTTGCTCGAGAAAAAGGAGTGACTTTCCACACTGATGCAGTCCAGGCTGTAGGCAATATGCCTGTTGATGTCCAGGATTTAAGGGTAGATATGCTTTCCCTTTCCGCCCATAAATTTCACGGTCCCAAGGGTGTTGGTGGTTTGTACGTTCGCAAAGGGGTAAAACTTCATCCCCACATGCACGGAGGGGCGCAGGAAAAAAAACGGCGAGGCAGTACTCACAATACAACTGGAATAATTGGCCTGGGTAAGGCAGCTGAACTCGCGAGAGAAAACCTTCCAGAAAAGGTTGAGAAGGTGACAAAACTCAGGGATAAATTAATTAAAGGTATAGAAGAAAATATTGATGAAATTGTTTTTAACGGCCACCGGGAACAACGACTCCCAGGGAATGTAAATTTTTGTTTCCGTTATATCGAAGGAGAATCGCTTCTTTTGAGCCTTGACCTTGAAGGAATTGCCGCCTCATCTGGTTCGGCCTGTACTTCAGGTTCTTTAGATCCTTCTCATGTCCTTCTGGCAACCGGTTTAAGCCATGAGGTTGCTCACGGTTCCTTGCGCCTTACTCTCAGTTTTTTCAATGAGGAAGAAGAAGTTGATTATGTAATTGAAAAGCTGCCGGGGGTTATTGATAAATTGCGGCAGATGTCACCCCTATACCAGAGCAAATCTTAAATTGGGGGATTTAGAAAGGGGAGAAAAAAATGTATTCTGAAAAAGTTATGGACCATTTTACAAACCCTCGTAATATGGGGTCAATGGAAAATCCAGATGGAAAAGCCCAGGTTGGGAACCCCACCTGTGGAGATATAATGGAAATTGCCATAAAAGTCGAAGATAACAAAATTAAAGATATTCGCTTTAAAACTTTTGGTTGTGGTGCCGCAGTGGCAACTTCCAGTATGGTAACGGAAATGGCCAAGGGGAAGTCGCTGGAAGAAGCTGAACAATTAACCAACAAAACTGTTGCCGAAGCCCTCGATGGGCTGCCCCCTGTCAAGATGCATTGTTCGAACTTAGCTGCGGATGCACTACAAAAGGCAATAAAGGATTATTGGGAAAAACAAACAAAGAAAGGCTGATCTATTTTGGCTCGTGTTGTAGTAGCCATGAGTGGAGGGGTTGATAGCTCTGTTGCTGCAGCCCTTTTAAAAGAACAGGGCCACGAAGTAATAGGTATTACAATGCAGATCTGGCCCGAGGGAGAAGGAAAACCCCATGAAAAAGGATGCTGCTCTGTTTCAGCAGTAGAGGATGCCCGCAAGGTAGCCTTTAAACTGGGGATAGATTTCTATGTACTGAATTTCCGGGATCTTTTTCAAAAACAGGTTATTGACTATTTCATCGATGAATATTGCGCAGGCAGAACACCCAACCCTTGTATTATGTGCAATAGAAAAATAAAGTTTGAGCACCTGCTGCAAAAGGCAAAAAGTTTTGGAGCAGATTTTCTTGCTACAGGGCATTACGCCCGCATAGAGGAAGATGAACAGGGGCGGCCGGGGCTGAAAAAAGGACTCGATGAGGGAAAGGATCAATCCTATGCCCTGTATAATTTAACTCAAGAGCAGTTAAAACAGATACTTTTCCCCCTGGGTAATTTTGAAAAGGATAAGACGCGGGAGTTAGCCAAAAAGTTTGATCTACCGGTTCATTCCAAGGCGGAAAGCCAGGAAATTTGTTTTGTCGAGGATAATCAACACGGAGATTTCATAGCCCAAAAAAAACCGGACGCAGTGCGTCCGGGAATTATTGTCGATGAACAAGGTAATGTTTTAGGAAAACACAGGGGACTTCCTTATTATACCGTTGGGCAGCGAAGGGGACTGGGTTTGGCTATGGGCTATCCAGTTTATGTCAAAGAAATTAGAGCGGATAAAAATGAAATAGTGGTGGGTCCCCAGAAAAGTATTTACAGTGAAGGCCTGCTTGCCCATGATATTAACTGGATTGGCCAAAAGGAACTGGAAAAGCCCCAAAAAGTTGAAATAAAAATTCGATACAATGCCCCTGCGGTAAAGGGAGAAATTCGACCCCGAAATGGCGAGGTTATTGCCAGGTTTTTCAAACCCATTCCCGCAGTTACACCCGGCCAAAGCGTTGTTTTTTACCGGGTTGATGAAGTTTTGGGCGGCGGCATAATCAAGTACCCTATAGATATTTCTCCACAACTGGAAAATACTCCCCTAAAAGGTAGTAAAGAGTAGCTCGATTGATAGGTCCTTCGAGGTCTGCTTCGGGAGGGATCTCAGCTGGTATCAGGCCCTTTTCCCGGGCTTTTTCTATTGGGTTTTCACTCCGGATATTAAGTGGAGCCAGCAGGAGGGCTGCAACATCATTCCCGGTAACCCGATCCCGGGCCCGAGTATAAAAGTAATTGAAATCGCGTTCTTTGTAATAACGGCGCAGGCCGTTATTAAAAAGGTTTTGCAAAGCCTCTGGGGAAATTTTTTCTTCCAACCGGTAATTATTATCATAACCGGCCGCTATCATTCCCAGGCTTCGGATCAATTTAATCTGAGGATATGCCCAGTGCCCCTCCAGAGCGTGGGGCACTTTAAAGTAGGGAAGGTAAGCTCCCTCCTCCAGCAGAACAGTCTGGAGATGAGTAATAAAGTGGCTCTCATTGCCCAGTTCCTGCCAGGGAGTATTGCCGTACTGTTTACTGAGTGCGCTGGCAACTCCTGCAGCTTCTCCAACGTTCATGCCTACGGGAACTACTCTGGAGCTGCCGTGGGCAAGGGAATCATAACTGGCCGAACGGGAAGCAACAAGGATACCATCAATTCTTTCGGGAACCAGGCACCGGAAGGGGATGCTGTAAACCTTGGGATCTCCCAGGACAAAACCCCTGGCGTTCAGAGATATATCCTGGATATCAACGGGATATGAGCCAAGGGCAATTTTATCCCAGAAGTCACGGTGTTCGAGGATATCATCAATTGTCAGGCTGTAAAGCCCCTTTAAATGCCGGGTTTCGCGAATATATAATTCATCACCAACAAAATTTAAAATCGCATTCTCAAATCCGGGAATTCGTTCCCGGAGAAAGGGGATGAGAGTTTCTAATTCTTCTTCCCCTCTGGCTATTGCTTGTGCCCGCCCTTCTGGGCAGAGGTGATCAAAGTCGAAAATATACATTGCGTTTATTAGAACCGTATCGCCATCCCGGCGCCCGATGTTTAAACCCCGAAACCGGATTGCTTTATCCCGGGGCTGGTAATCCTGCATTTCAGACCAGAAACCCCAGACTGATCTTGAATCATAACCTGTGTTGGGATAATTTGCCTGGCGGATTCCCCTGGTGTTTTTATCCCAATCAACATTTTTGACCCCGAAAATTAGAGTTGCCCCCATTCCAAAACTGGGGCCGCCGAAATCTTCCATTCCCAGATTAAAATCTGCTCCGGCAGCGTAGGCGATATCGGCATCCTGAGTGGCATCAACTACTGTTGAAGTCCTGAATTCATAATTTTCTCCATTATGGCCGAATTGGATCCCGATTACTCTTTTGTCCGCGACAAGTTTGTTGAGGGTGGGGCCCATGACCGGGTTAATATCCCTTGCATTTAAGATTACTTCAACTTCTGCTTTTTCTAACATCTCGAGAAAAACTCTTTCTGCAGTTTCGACATCAAAGGAAGAACCCTCGATTTGTTCAAAAAACTCTGCAAATAGTCCTTTTGTTAACAATTCCCTTTTTGGCCCGTAGTTCATATCAAGGGTGTTTAAGCCACCCCGGGTGAAAAGTCCCCCAACTCGATCTTTACTACAGACCAGGATTGTTTTTAATCCCTGGCGGGAACCTGCAACTGCTGCTGCAATTCCTTCAGGATCGCTTCCAACAACAATTAAACCAACTTCCTGGTGCTGCTCAGTTGCCGTGGTAGAGAAAGAGAGAGATAATAAGAAAATAAGAATTAATCCAATAATTCGAGAAATCGGAATCACCTCCAAGTATTTAAAATTCTATAACCTGGCGATATATCCTTCTATAATTTCACACAGTGCAGTAGGAATTAAGGCAAAAAATCAAAAAAAATAGGTGTTGACACCACACGAGACGCGTGGTAATATAATTAATGCACCGCAAAAAGTGGTCTTTGAAAACTGAACAGCGCCAGACGAGAGTGGATGCTATAGAGCATCACCAAAATAAGAGAGTTTCAAGGATTAAA
>PWGV01000027.1 GCA_003554585.1 Halobacteroidaceae bacterium
GGCGGAGGGAGGGGGACTCGAACCCCCACACCTTTCGGCTTCACCGGATTTCAAGTCCGGCTCCTTAGCCAATTCGGACATCCCTCCTTATTTTCTTGCACAAAAAATATACCATAGACCGTGGAAAAAGTCAATGGAACCGGGGTTTTATATTAAGAAAGCGATTGAACTATTTTACCCCCTTGTGTTTAAAAACAGGATTTCAAAAACAATTGGAGAAATTTCAAACAGTCCAGTTTAATATAACTCCGGGAGATTTTTTTATGAAATTACCTGCAGATACTTTTGTCTGGAAATTCGGAAAAAACATTGGCCCGTTTTTTTCCCAGCCTGCCCAATTAAATATCCGACCGCCTGGGTAACTGCCCGGGGTCATTTTGAAAGTTCCCTTCTTGCCTCGCTAATCAAGGCAACAGGTGCTATTCCTAAAAGGAAAGCCCGGCCTGATGTCGAGACAATCAAGGGAATTTTTAATGTACTCCGCCAGGGAGGTGTGGTTGGGCTTTTCCCGGAAGGAAGCATTAGCTGGATGGAAAAAACAGGCGACTACTTTCTCGGGACCGATAAGTTACTGGAACGGGTGGATGTTCCTATTCTTGCTGTAAGGATTAAGGGAGCCTGGTTGAAAAAGCCTCGCTGGGCCGACCGGACAAGAAAGGGGCAAGTTCACCTGGAACTAAAAACCTTCGAAGGTAGTAAAGCCCTTAATTTTATTGATTATTCCGAATGGGAGTGGCAAAGGGGAAATAAAAATATTTTTCCCGGCAGGGGAAGGGCAGCAGGAATAACCAGGGTGCTTTGGTTTTGTTCCAAATGTGGAACTTTCAGGAAATTAACGGTTCAGGACAATGATGCAGTATGTTCGGATTGCGGAGAAAAACGGCATATTGATGAATACGGTTTTATCAATGGAATGGATGGAGTTCAGTTATATAATGAACAATTTGATTTACTGCAAAAATATCTGGAAGGAAATAATTCCATTCAGGCTTTAAATGCAGTAGGAGAGATGAAGAACACCAGGGAAAACGGGAAAAGAGAAAAGTTTTCCGGAGATATTACCCTTACAGAAGAAACACTTACAGTGGGAGAAAAAAAGTTTCCCGTTAGCAAAATCCGTGGACAGGCAACCTTCATGAAAAAAGGTCTCGAGTTTTCCTTTGGTGATTACTGGGTACAGTTAAAGGTTCCTTACGCTTCCCTTCTTCTTTCGAGCAGCCTGGAAATATTGAAAAAGGAGAATTAAAATGGCCTGGAATGTAATAGATAATTTCCTCTATATATGCCTGTTTTTCGTGCTGGCCTTGTTATTGAAAAAACGGTGCCTTTCCTGCAGAGAAACATTATTCCCAACTCAATCCTGGCCGGTTTTATTGGTTTAATCCTGGGCCTCAGTATCCTGGGGTAGTCCCCCTGGAGTTTGAACGCCTGGGGAATATGATTTACCACCTTATGGCCATTGGGTTTATCAGCTTGAGCCTCAGGAAGGTGGACAGCAAGAAAACCCGGAATACGGTAAACGCCGGGTTTATAATTGTTTCCGGTTATCTTGTCCAGGGAGTTTTCGGATTTCTCTATTCTACTACCTGGAATTTATTTGATGATGCAGTTTCTCCGCTGATGGGGCTTCTCCTTCCCCTGGGTTTCGGCCAGGGACCGGGCCAGGCCTTTTCTATGGGGGCCCAGTGGCAGGAACTTGGTTTTACAGGAGGAGCAGCGATTGGACTCAGTATTTCTGCTGCCGGGTTCGCCTGGGCTACAATTGGTGGAATTATAATTTTGAATTTACTCGTAAAAAAGAAGAAAGAACAGGGAGAAATTAAGATAGTTCCCAAAAAAGTTATGGTCAGGGATTTTGAGTTTTCGGCAATTGATGGTTCAACCATCCAGCTTGTTTTATTGGGGCTATTTACCTCGGAGTTTTTGCCTTATTAACCCTGATCAGCGGTCTAATGGAGAACCTTGGGGAGTTTGGAGAGACTTTTTCCCAGGTCCTCTGGGGTTTCCATTTTGTTTTTGGGGCGATAATTGGTTTTGGGGTGCGGAAAGTTTATAATCAGCTTTATGAACGGGGTACAATCAAGGAGGATTACCTGAATAATTTTATCCTGCAGAGATTTTCAGGAGGAGTATTTGATTTTATGGTCGCGGCCTCAATCAGTGCCGTATCCTTTGCCCACATCAGCACAGTTTTCGTTCCGCTTCTCATTTTAACTCTTTTGGGTGGCTTGCTTACCTATATTTATCTTTCTATAGTCATAAGGAGAGCCTTTCCCGAACACCGCCTGGCGAACCTGATTGCTATGTTCGGAATGCAGACCGGGACCATTTCAACCGGAGTGGTTCTCCTCCGGGAGATTGACCCCGCCATGGAGAGCGGGGCAGCAGAAAACATGGTCCTGGGAAGCGGGTTTTCGATAATGATCGGGCTGCCCCTGATTGCTCTTTTAAATGTCCCGGTAATGGGCTTTGTTTCAGGTAACCACCTTTATTACCTGTACTTTATGGTTGGAATGATTATATACGGGATATTCCTGGGCGGAGTTCTTTTCCGCCGGACCGGCTAGGGATAATTATTTTTGGATGAGAAAAATAGGGAATGCAAAATAAAAAATAAATTGATAGTTCTTAAGGTAGCGCAAACCTGTTGGCTTGCCCTATTTTTTTACATTTCCCACCTGTTTTTTCAAGTTGTTTTATTTACTGGATAAAGCAGGAAAGTAGCAATATTGGTTGAATTGGGAAAGTTACAGGAGTTGCTCCGGAGGAGGTGGGAAAAATGGGGTAGAGGAGTTAATAGTCTGGTTTACAATAATTCTGGTCTTATTTTTCATTGCTACCGGACGCTTTCGGATGGAATTTCTAGCCCTTTCTGGCCTGTTATTCCTGGGTCTTCTTGGTCTGGCTCCACCAAGAAATCTTTTCTCTGGCTTTGGACATCCGGCGCTTGTAACGATTATCTCGGTATTTATAATAAGTAAAACCTTTACTCATATTGGTCTTCTCAGGGGGCTAGGACAATTAATTTCCCGAAAAATCGAAAGGTCCCAGTACCAGATTCTGGGGCTGGCCGGAACAGCAGCTTTTCTCTCGGCGTTCATGAACAACGTAGGTGCTATTGGACTACTTTTGCCTACCGCAAACCGGATGGCCCGAAGGACCAGGTTGAACCCCGGAACTTTGAGTTTACCCCTGACCATCGCCTCTATCCTGGGAGGGGCTTTGACAATTATCGGTACCGCGCCCAATATAATTATTTCTGGTTTCCTGGTATCAGCAACAGGCAAATCTTTCCGAATGTTTGACTTTACTCCCCAGGGCCTGGCAATGCTTTTGATGGCTTTTTTAGTCTGGTTTTTCTGCCGGGCCTGCGGGTTTTTCCCCAAGGGGGAGGAAAGGGAAGAGAAAAAGGAGGAGGAGATTGATCTCTGGAAGGAGGTTCCTTTCCAGCCCCTGGAAAACAGGGATAAAAAGATCACTTTTTTCCTGGTAAGTGTTGCTGTTGTTCTCGTGGCTTTTGGCCTGCTTCACCCTTCCCTGGCTTTCGGTTCAGCGGCGCTCCTTTTAATTTTGAGCGGTGTTTTATCTCCTTCCCGGGCCTATGAAAGTATTGACATTCCTATTGTACTTTTCCTGGGGGGAATGCTGGGGCTGGGAGCAGTCCTGGATTATGTAGATGGAGTAGAGCCCCTAATCGGATTTTTGGAAAAGTGGACGGCTGGCTGGGGACCTTTCGGTGTAGTTCTAATATTAATTTTCGTATCAACAGCACTTTCCAATGCAATAAATAATTCTGCGGCAGCAGTTTTCATGGCTCCCCTTGCTTTGGGGCTGGCAAGCAGTAGCGGATTTCAGGTTGAGGGGCTTCTCCTTGCGGTTGCAGCAGGATCCAACATGGCTCTTATCCTGCCCACGCATCAGGCAACACTAATGGTGATGAGCCGGGCTCCGTTTCCTGCCCCGGCTCTTTTGAAAGCGGGAATTCCTATAACCATTTTAGGGGGATTCGCAGCAGCCCTGGTTATTACGGTTATCTGGATGTGAGAAACTAAAAAAGAGGAGGAATTATTAATGCATTTTGCCCAGATTTATAAGCCGGGTTTGGCCCATTGCTCCTATATTCTAGGAAATGGTAATGAATGTGTTGTGGTTGATCCGGCCAGGGATATTTCCCCTTATTTAAAGCAGGCTGAAGAATGGAAGATGAAAATTGTAGGGATCCTGGAAACGCATCTCCATGCTGACTTTATTTCAGGTCACATGGATCTGCAAAAAAAAACCGGGGCCACTATTTATGGTCCGTCCACTGCAAAATTTACTTTTGCCCATAAATCGCTTAACGATGAAGAGGAGTTTACCCTGGCAGGGTTCAAATTCAAATTATGGGAAACCCCCGGCCACACTCCAGATTGTGCAGTATTCCTTGTAACTGACCTGGAGAGGGATAGCGAGCCTGTCCTTACATTTACCGGGGATACTCTCCTGATTGGAGATGTTGGGAGGCCAGATCTTTTCCCGGACAAAAAGGAAATGCTGGCAGCGGACCTTTTTAAGAGTATAAAGAGGTTGAAAACTCTCCCCGACCACCTGGAAGTTTATCCTGCCCATGGGATGGGTTCGCTCTGCGGAAGGGACCTTTCTGCAAAATTATCAAGCACGATTGGGACTGAAAAAAGGGCCAATTATGCTCTGCAGTATGATGACCTAGAAGAATTTAAGGAAGGTATTCTGGCCGGAATGCCCGACGCTCCGGATCATTTTGCCCGCTGCTCGGAGATCAACCGCAAGGGACCTATTACTGTAGACCAGCTTTCCAAACCCTCACCAAAAAAGCCAGGGAAATTTGCAGAATTGCTGGAAAAAGATTATCTCGCACTTGATATCCGATCCTATCTTTCCTTTGCAGCAGGTCATATCTCGGCCTCCTACAGCATCAGTACCGCCGGAAACCTGCCTACCTTTGCCGGCTGGATACTACCTCCGGAAAAACCGATCCTGCTCATACCTCCGGATGAAAAAGCTGTTGAAGAAGCCGTAAAGGAACTGCAGAGTGTGGGGCTGGACAAAGTTGAGGGTTTCCTGGAGGGGGGCATGGTTGCCTGGATTAATAGCGGTTTGCCTACCCAGCAGGTGAGGACCATGTCCATTGAAGAGTTAAAAGAAAAAATGGAAAAGGAAAAACCCCTTGTTCTGGACAACAGGGCCCGGGGCGAATATGAGGCCAGCCGTATTCCGGGAACCAGTCTGGCTCCAACACCCGATATTCGCCACCGTTACGAAGAATGGCCATCTGATAAACCTATTTTCACTCTCTGTAATACCAGTAACCGGTCGATGACCGCGGCCAGTCTTCTCCAGCAGAGAGGGTTTAAAAAAGTATATAATGTTCTCGGGGGGACAACAGCCTGGAAAAACGCGGGCTACCCCATGGAGGAGGAATAGAAGATGTACCAGGCCTTATTTGTTAGCACCTGGCCCTGGTGGGCCGGGGGGATTTTAATTGGGCTCCTGGTCCCTGCTCTCTATTATTTCCATAATACTGCCCTGGGAGTTTCTACGGGGTACGGTAACCTGGTAAAAATAATTTCCCGTTCTAAACTGCCCTGGCTGCAGGGGAAAAAATTTGCCGATACCTGGGGCTGGAGAGTGTTTTTCATCGGGGGAATGATTTTAGGTGCATTTGTTGCCGGGCGTTTGAGGGGTGGACCCATTTTGACCCGGGAGATGACTCTTTTTACAGAGGTCCTTAACTGGCCATTTTTAGGTTACGCAGTTTTCTTTTTCACCGGAGGTTTGTTATTAGGTTTGGGCGCAAGGATCGCCGGGGGCTGCACTTCCGGCCACAGCATTCACGGCATTGCCAACCTCCACAAATCCAGTATTATAGTCACCATTCTTTTTCTTATCTTTGGGGCAATAGCTGCTGCTTTCCTGAGAGCTTATCTACTGGGAGGTGGAGCATTATGACCAGAAAGCTCTGTTTCCTTGCCTTCGGTTTTTATTTCGGCTTTGTCCTGAGCCGGGTGGGGGCTTCTGACTATTCGGTAATCCATAGGATGTTTACCACAGAAGACCTGCACCTGGCCTGGGTAATTTTAACCGCAATAATTGTAGCGAATTTGGGTATGCGGTATTTAAAGGCAAAAGGAAACCTGGGAAGAGATGGAAAGCCTATTGAAATAAAGCAAAAAAAACTTGGCCGATTAAGCCTACTGGGTGCAGCAATATTCGGTATTGGCTGGGGAATGGCAGGAGCCTGCCCCGGAACAGTCCTGGCCCAGATCGGGGAAGGGAAAATCCTTGCCCTTTTCACCCTGTCCGGGATGCTGGTTGGTACTTACCTCTACGGATATCTCCTGGCCCGCTGGCCAAAGATTAACGGATGAGCAATAGACCACTCCGGTAGGAGTGGTCTTTTAAATTTTCGCATGCTTTTTATTAGACTTCCATGCCGGAACGGCACCAGCAGAAGGATGAAAATGGGTTCATGTCTAATACTTTAATTGTTCGGCTGGTGGAGGAGGTCGTTCTAACTATGGTGCCGTAGAGCCCGTGTATTAGACAGATCCGACGACCAGGTGCACCACAGAATGTTGCTCCCTTCATGGGAAGCACGCAGGGCAGAATAACGTAAGTCCATGGTTGTTGCACCAGCCTTCAAATCTTACAGTCGAATAGGGAGAGCCCGGTTATTGAGATTGTATACACCCATTGCTGTGGGATGGATGTGCACAAGAAATCGGTTACCGCATGCCTTATTACACCAAAAGGAAAAGAAGTCAAAACCTTCTCTACCATGACTGACGATCTTCTCAAGATGCTGGACTGGCTTATGAAAGAAGGGTGCCAACAAGTTGCAATGGAAAGTACATCCTCTTACTGGAAGCCTGTATATAATTTATTGGAAGCAGCAGACATACCAACTATGATTGTTAACGCCAAACACATTAAAAACGTCCCTGGGCGGAAAACGGATGTGAAAGATGCTGAATGGATTGCAGATCTTTTACGCCACGGCCTTTTAAAAGGGAGCTTCATTCCTTCTCAGGAGCAGAGGGAATTAAGGGAACTCATTCGTTACCGTCACAGCTTAATACAGGAGCGGTCCCGGGAGATTAACAGATTACAGAAAGTCTTAGAGGGTGCCAATATCAAGTTATCCTCAGTTGTTTCGGATATTCTAGGCAAATCCAGCCGGGCTATGCTGGAAGCATTAATCCAGGGAGAAGAAGACCCCGAAAAGCTGTCGGAGCTAGCCCAGAAGAGGCTAAAGTCCAAAAAAGGGGAACTACAAAAGGCATTAAAAGGGCTTATGGGTCCTCACCAGAAATTGATGATTGAGATCATGCTGGAGCACATAGATTCTTTAACCGCAAAGGTGAAACAAATAGATGAGGAAGTGGAGAAACGCATGGACCCTTTTTTTGAGATCGTCGATCTATTAGAAACCATCCCGGGGGTAGGTCGACGAACAGCAGAACAAATCATTGCAGAAATAGGGACTGATATGGGCCGTTTTCCTACAGCATCCCATCTCTGTTCCTGGGCCGGGGTAGCACCAGGAAATAATGAAAGCGCAGGGAAAAGGAAATCTGGAAAAACGCGCAAGGGAAACAAAAAGCTGCGAGCGGCACTGGTTGAAGCAGCCAGAGCAGCGGCAAGAACAAAAGGAACATACCTTTCCAGTAAATATCAACGTCTCGCAGCCAGACGAGGAGCAAAGCGAGCTGCTGTAGCAATTGCTCATCAAATTTTAAAGATCTCTTACTATATAATCAAAGAAAAGCAACCTTATATTGAACTGGGACCGGATCACTATGAAAAAACAAGGCGAGAAAGAACAGCAAGAAGTTCAATAAAGAAACTGGAAAGCCTGGGTTACAAGGTATCAGTGGAAGAGACCGCATAAACACATTGCTTTAACCACATATCTTATTTTTAAAACGGAAGAATTTCTTCCGGTGGGGAAACTAGTTTTTTGCTTTTTTTTCTTGGGGTTAATTTTCAGGGCAGAGCTAAGAAAAAAGATCCGTTAATTTTTAGGTAATTATTTACAAAGACTAATTTTGGCTATATAATGTTCTTAAAGTTAATTTCAGACCTTTAAGCCTCAATAATTATTTTTAGCTGTTAAATAAGGAGTTATGCGTGTAAAAGCGCCTTGATAAGGAGTTAGAAAATAAAATTCACAGAAATGTTTGGCTGGCCAGTGGAAACAAATTAAAGATTAGCTTCTTTTTTTGGTTGGAAAAGGCAAGGAAGCTTCAGGCTGGAGAGTGGTGAAAAATTGGAAAAGATACTAAAGCGGGTTTTATGGGTTTTGTTTCTTGCTTTTTTATTACTGGGTATTCCCAGGCTGGCAGGATTTTTTGCTGATCAGTTCAATTATTCGGGTATAGACCCCGATGGTGTTTTTGCCTGGATTTCGGTTCATCATATCTTTCAGGCATTAGTGTTCCTCGCTATTATGATTTTAATTACCAGAGTTAAGGGTATCAAGTTTGGTTTTGGCCTGGGAGATAAAAAAATTGGGCTTTTTTATGTTCGCCTTTTTACCATGATTTTTGGTGGTTACCTCCTGGTTTCTGTAGTAATCATTTTAATTACTGGCTCATTTCCTGTTTTCGATGCTCCGCTTACTTCAAGAAATATATTTGGGTATTTAGGTTTTCAACTATTTTTATCAGGGCCTTCCGAAGAATTGATTTTTCGGGCTTTTGCCATTACAATGCTGGGGTTACTGGTCAAAGGAAGGTTTTTCAAGGGAAAAATCAGCACCCCAAATATTATAGCGGCTGTTATTTTTGGCCTGGCCCACCTGAGGATTGAATATTCCCCATTTGCAATTTCTTACGACCTTTTCCAGTTAATTTATGCAACCGGCCTGGGTATTGTTTACGGGGTTTGTTATGAACAGTCAAAAAGCATGATCTACCCCATGATTATGCATAGTATAACTAACGTTTTCGCGGTTGGAGTTACCATTATTGCTGCTTTTTTAATTTCCTGAAATTCAACAAAAATTAAAAAAAAGAAGACCACGACCTTTGGTAATAATCTGGGTGTGGTCTTTTTTTGTTAAGGGGTTTAGAAAACCCCGAGAAAAAGGAAACGATTTCTCTGATTTGTTTATACAATTCTTCTTCAGTTAGGCCTGTATTTTAGGTTTTCCCAATTATCCGAAAGTAAAGTAAGTAAAGAAGGGAAATGGTTTTTCAGATAGAATTTATTAAGTTAACGAAATAGAACTTGCATTTTCAATGGTTGATAGAGTTTGCGGTTCCTTATTGAGCCATGAGTTCGGAAGAGAAAACTAAAAATAAATAGGGGGTGAGAGGAGAAAGAGCTGGTTTAAGAAAAAATAATTCCAAAAAAAGAAGGGGAAGCAAATGAAAAGAAAAGCCTTATTATTTGTTTTTATCCTGGTGACTGCCCTGGTTTTAAATGGTTGTGCTCATTTTTATCAGGATCTTAAAGATCTGGGCCAGGAAGATGAGTTTCAAATCAGCAGTAAGTTTGAAATAGTTGATGGCAAAACTAAAGTCCTAATTGGATTTACAGAAAAACCCGGGGAGGCAGAATTTGACCAGGTCAAAGGACTGGGGGGAGAAATTACCCGGACCTTTGAAATTGTTCCTGCGATTGCTGCAAAAATCCCTTCGGTTGCAATTGATAAACTCGCCCAAAATCCAAGGATTCGTTATGTTGAACCCGATGTAGAAGTTTTTGCCCTGGATCAAACGGTTCCCTGGGGAATCGATCGGGGTTTTGGAGAGGAAACACATTCTTTTGAAACCTGGAATACAACAAAAGGCGGGGGAATAGCTGTTGCAATTCTTGATACGGGGATAGATGAAAATCACGAAGACTTACCTGAACTCCTGGGTGGGGTTACCACTGTAGATGATACCCACTGGGGTTCTGATGGAAGTGGACACGGAACTCACGTCGCGGGCACAGTAGCTGCTCTTGATAACAATCTGGGTGTTGTGGGAGTTGGACCTGAAATTGGTTTATATGCTGTAAAAGTTTTAAGTGATGGGGGAAGCGGAAGTGTTAGTTCTGTTGTCGCGGGTATTGAGTGGGCTGTAGAAGAGGGAATTCTTATATTAAATATGAGCCTGGGAAGCAGCACCCATTCTCAGACTTTAAAGGAAGCTTGTGATGCAGCTTATACAGCAGGGCACCTTATAGTTGCTTCGGCTGGGAACAGCGGAAATCCCCCAGGAAGAGGAGACAATGTTGGTTATCCGGCCGTTTACGAATCTGTTATAGCTGTTGCCGCATCAACAGACAATGATGGAAGAGCAAGTTATTCCAGTACTGGTCCCGCCGTGGAACTAATTGCTCCCGGTTCAAATATTCGAAGTACCATCCCCGACAATGAATATGGGACAAAGAGTGGGACTTCTATGGCCTCACCTCACGCAGCCGGAGTAGCCGCATTGGCCTGGGCTGTCAACCCTGATTTAACCAATGTTCAGCTGAGAAAAATCCTGCAAAAAACTGCGGAGGACTTAGGCTTTTCATCGAATCATCAGGGTTACGGGCTGGTTCGAGCTGATCTTGCAGTTAGAGAAGTTGCAGACATTGCTCCGCCTGAAACGGGAAATGTAGATGGAACAGTAAGAGA